>JAFGHB010000028.1 GCA_016930255.1 Methanomicrobia archaeon
GATCGATGAATAGGGATCTGTTCGGGTTTAGACATGAACTAAGATACGAAAGATAAGTATTAAAAGTTTAGTACCTCACTATAATCACGTGATCATCCGTACCGTTCGCGCTCACGACGGTATCTGCGGGATTGGTTGAGTTAGCTTTTATGCGTAAATGGGAAACGTTAATAACCAGGGTCTCGTTGTAGCGCCCGGGCTCAACGAGAATCGTCTCACCACCGGTAGCATTATCGATCGCTTGCTGAATCGTCGGATAATCGACGCTCGGCACGTGATAAATATCCCCCGAGCTGCCAACCACTGCACGTGATGCCCCTGAAGTCTGCAGTTGTTCTTGCTGCAATACTGCAGTGCTCATGGCAGGCTTCCGAGCAGTGCGGATACTCCGGAAATTCGCCATGAAGTCATCAATTTGGAAGTCGGCCTTCCCCCCCGATCGGAAAGGGGGCGCAACCATTGTTCTATTAAAGCTCCACGGCCCTGATGGCGCGTGTGCAACCCGAGCATTTGCCCATGCGTCGTGAACCGTCGTATACTCGTCGGGCACGTTGATACCAACTGCCGCCGCCATGCCTATCGTCAGCGCAAAAGCTAGAAGAATGACAGTCGTCACACTAAAAATTCCTACCACTCTCTTGTGAATAGACATTTTACACCTCCTGGTCACCTCTTTGTCGTCTCACTATATATGTTTTTCGCTTTTACTTTACACTTTTGCTCTGTATGGGAAACCGAAACGACATGGCCCCTTACTAGGGCTCTCTAAACTGTCCGATCCGGTACTCAGCCTTGTAAGGTTCCTCAACCGTGTTGTTCCAGTAATCGACCGACAGATGGATCGCCCAGTAGCCGTCACGACCTTCATCAAGCAGTATTTTTATCGTCTTCGTCTCATGAACACCCAGTGCACGCAAGATCTTTTCGTCGTACACTTTCCAGTACGGATCGATAATATACCAATTAGAGAGATCCTGCCAGTCCCCGCCCGTATAGATCATCCCGTAGGTGTGAGTATTGGAAGAGCCCCATGCAATGGTCTTCGGCCCTAACTCCTTGTACGCCAATCTGCAGAGGTCGCGGGTATAATGAACACAAACCGCATCGTCATTCTTTGGAGCTTCAAGGCTCGTATAATGCGTTACCCAGGCGACAGTTCGGTTCAGATTCTGGGGATACAGCACTTCGTCAAGAATAAGCACCGGCTCTTTCCCCCGATCAATCGTGTAATTAGTCAGATTCCAAGCCGAGATATTCACGGCTACGCGATACCGATAATCCAGCGGGACACGGTCGGCGAAATAATAAAAGTCCTGCACATCGCAGCGGAAGTCCGCGTTCAGATCCCACGGCATGTACCACGTATATCGTTCGTTGAAGTGCGACTTCAAGATCGTCAAGTCTACATTATTGATAAAACCGTCATTATTGAAATCAAGGTCGGTCAAGGCGACGACACGTTTTTGCTGCTCGACGTTCCGCTCCTCGGCATCATCGCACGCGCCGATCGGGAAGCCAAAGAGAAGCGCGAGCACGAAGACCACCCTCAACGTTCCCCAAAAACTCCTTCCTTTCATCGCCAGCCACCACACCACCACCGACCGTTAGCGGCTCTTACTTTTGCTACCGCATCTCATGGATTAAGTACCTATACAGGGATTTATACTTTTTAGCGAGAACTATTCCTTCGGATGACCCTCGGTCTTTTTAGTCACCACACATCCACAATTCAAATCACCCGTCACCATTCTCGCCTTGCAACCACCACAGACCTGCACGTAGCCACATCCCGCACAATCAGTATCACTCTGCGAAAACGGGAAGGCTCGTAAATTAGCCAGGATCGTATCAACGCTATCCTTCCTCTGTGCCCACGGGAACGGGAAGAAACGGACACGCCCACACAGCGCCGTCAGGCTTGATGTACATCATGCCTTTGTCAGCCAAGCACCCGCCGATGAACTGCCCTATGAACCGTAGAACGCGTCTGCTTGGTATCCCACGGCGATGAAGTGCGTATGCCCAGTATTCCGGTGCTGCAACGGGAATGATGATTCCGCGCACGTCACGCTGCTTCTTCAGCAGTAAGTCTAGAAGCGCGTTGAACTCCTCGTGGTCAAGTGCAGTATCACGAGCTGTTTCGCCACGGCCGCACGGCACGAAGTTATAAACGAAGTAGGAATAAGCGCCGAGGGGAATCGCCATAATCGATGATTCGTTCGATTTCAGCGAAATTGCGCCTCGATGCCACGATATTCAAGTGCACATAGAGCTTTTCCGCAGTGCAATGCTCGATCCCTGCGATCACGGCATCGTAAGCGCCCTCTACACCACGGATAGCATCGTGTGTCTCGCGATTCATGCCGTCCAGGCCAATAACTACCCCGACATCGAAGGCTTTGAGCAATTTCGCAATCTCTTCCGTTATCAGCGTGCCGTTTGTTGCTATGAAGACGTTAAATCGTTTCGATTTCGCGTATGCGATCAATGCAAAGAGGTCTTCACGGAGCAAAGGCTCGCCACCGGTGAACACAAAGGTGCGAATGTCTAACGCGGCTATCTGGTCTATCAGTCTCATGCCCTCCTCTGTGGAGAGTTCGTCATATGTCGCTTCGCCGCCGAACGCGTGACAGTGGATGCACTTCAAATTACAACAGCCGGTCATTTCCCAGACTGTGTGCGGATTAACGCCGAAGCAACAAATCTGGCGTGCGCCGGCGCCTGCGTGGATAAGGTTCTGTAACCGGATCGCCCAGCGTAAAAAAGCACGTTTATTCCAGCCCGTGAGCCACGCGTATACCACAATCGCAACTGCCTGCTTCACTAGCTGCTGCGGGGGATTATAGAACGGTTTTAACCCTGGCGCGGCTAGTTCCTCTCATTCATCTCACGGGTTTACGTCTGTCTGTCTTTCTTGCGTGGTGAGCTGCTGCGCATGCGTACGTACACATTTCGCGGCGAACGTTCCGGCACCGACGCCGTTGTCTATGTTCACCACCGCCAAGCCCGGTGCGCAACTCTGGAGCATAGAAAAGAGCGCGGCAACGCCCTCACCGCCCAGACCGTAGCCCAAGGACGTCGGAACACCGATCACCGGCACGTCCACGAGCCCTGCCACGACAGAAGGCAAAGCGCCTTCCATACCGGCAACCACAATGAGCGCGACAACCTCCTCTTTTACCAGCTCTTCAAGCGGCGCAGCCAAACGGTGAATGCCCGCAATACCCACATCGTACGCCGTTATCACGTCGCACCCGCAGACGTCAGCAACAACTCGCGCTTCCTCGGCAACCGGTATGTCAGCAGTGCCAGCCGCGATAATACCGATTTTACCGTGCTTTTCGAAGCTATGGCCCCGTTGCTTTAGAAGAATCGTCCGTGCAACCGGATTATGATCAACTTCGAAATCCTTATCGTCATTCAAGCGCTTTTTTAGCGCCTTTACATCTTCTTCTCGCGCTCGACTTATTAACGCAAAACCCTTTGCCGTTGCATGTGCCATCGCTATATCCGCTACGCCGCTGCTGCTTTTGCCCTCGGCGAAGATAATCTCAGGTATGCCAGTCCGCTGCGCTCTGCCCAGATCTATCCGCGCGAAGTCTTTTAGCTGCTCTAACTGCTGCGATTTCAAGTGCTTACTCGCTTCTTCGATACTCAGGTCTCCGCGCGCGACTTTTTTTAGGAGCTCTTCCATACCAACACTTTTTCTTTTTCCAACAAAAAAGAGAACCTGTAGTAAACGAAGAAGAAATAGGTGCGGCGATGAAACTAGAAGACCTCGGCGAGCGCGGAGTAATAGAACGGATAACAAGAAAATTTCGGGTGGACAACCAAATAGTGACGGCCGGAGCCGGTGAGGACGACTGCGCCGTTATCGACATCGATAGAGCCAAAAACGGCTACCGGTATCTCGTCGTAACCACCGATTCGTTACAGCAATCGACACATTTCCCGCCTAGTATAACGCCGTTCCAAATGGGCTGGAGCGCCGTTGCCGTTAATCTGAGCGATATTGCCGCGATGGGCGCACACCCCTTTGCGTTCGTCATTGCGATGGGCATCCCACCTCAGACCGAGGCACCGCTTATGGACGAACTCACGACAGGGATAGAAGCATGCGCCTCTACGTACCATACAGCCGTCGTGGGCGGCGACATCACACAAAGTAACGAGCTTATCCTGACCGGAACGTGTCTCGGATTCGCAAACAACCCAGTAAGGAGATCAGGCGCTAAGGAAGGGGATTTATTATACGTGACGGGTTCACTCGGAAACGCTGCGCTCGCTTTGAAGATAATAACTAACGAGCTCAAAGTACCAAAACGCGTTGAAGAAATCGTAAAAAAGGCGCTGGTTCAGCCGCAGCCTCGCATCAATGAAGGTATTATCCTCGCTAATTCGGGCGTAGCGACTGCAATGATCGACATCAGTGACGGGCTCGCGCTTTCAATCGCAGAGATTGCGAAAAGTAGCAACGTCGGTGCTGAACTGTATGCAGATAGTGTGCCTGTGCTGAGCGAGGCTATTCGAGACGACAAGAACCTACATCTCTCAAAGGGAGAGCGAAGAGAGCTTGCGTTCTATTACGGTGGCGATTACGAATTGCTCTTTACGATTGATAAAAGCGTGCTGGAAAACGAGAAAATGCTACAAGGGCTAAAAAGAGAAGTGAATATGAGCATTATCGGCACAATAGTACCTGCAGAGGAGGGGATCTATTTTAAAGACGGCGATAAGGAAGAAAAGACGGAACTAAAGGGGTATCAACATTTTTAAATGGATTGTTTAAATACTCTACTTAATTTTCGCCAACCCCTAAATTTCTACCTAAGGTCCATACACCTAGGACCGTGGCCATGCATATTAATTCTGGCGCTAATCCTTAAGCGTGATATAAATCAATA
>JAFGHB010000029.1 GCA_016930255.1 Methanomicrobia archaeon
GGCACGTCTCCAGAGCCACATACCGGATGGCGAGACAACGGGCGACGGTGTGGGTGCTGCTAATACCTTCCTTGTGGTGGAATACGAACCATCAAAATCAAAACGCGGTGGCGGTGGCGGTGGAGGGGGGACTTACACTGCAACCGACTCAGATGGCGATGGGTACTCTGACATAGAGGAACTTCTTGCGGGCACGGATCCAAACAACGCGGACGACTATCCCCTCAAATCCGCGGCGACACCGGAACCAACACATACAATTACACCAACGGTAACACCAGCAGTGACACCTGTACCAACGCCTGTGGCAACGCCTGAAGCACCACCGGCAACTGCAACACCGACGCCAACGCCGGAAGAACCGGGCTTCGAAGCGATCTGTGCCATTGTAAGCCTGATAGCAATTGCATACGTGGCGCTGAGGAAGAAAAAGATGTGAACGAAAAATTCGGGGGGGAGTTTTTCTGTTTTCCTCCCTTTTTATTTCCTCCAAGATGAAAAATGAACAAGATAGCTATCACGACCATAGTCGCAATTGTAGTGTTATACGTTTGTTCATGCACCCCGGCTTTAGCCGATTACAATTTCGATGGCTGGCCGGTGGAGACGAGACTGAACGGCACCGTAAACGGCGGCGTATTCATCGACTACGTGCCCTGGGACGGCTCAAGAGATCTTTCTTTGACTACAACGATGCCAAACGGCACGGTGAAATGGGCTTATCTGTATACCGGCATCTGGGGCGGACGCGAGAGCTACAAAGGCTGGGTAAACGTAACATTCAACGGTGTTGCTGATCAGAACGGACTCGGCCCAATCCATCTACAAGGCGAAGACGATACGAATCAACATGTTTGGTGCACATCACACGGCAAATACTGGATGTTCTATAATGTTACCGGGTTAGTCGATGCGGGCACCTCGAACACCGCGAGAGTAAGGAAGATCAACGAAACGTACGGCGCCTTCGATGGGCGCGTCTACGGCATCGTGTTGATAGCGATCTATGAAGATGGCGATAACCCGAAGAATATCCAGTACTGGATAAACGACGGTAACGATGCCTTCCACTACGCAGAAGCGACGTGGCCACCGGTTGCTCACGATACTGGCACAACGTATTTCAATGGTACCGTGGATGTCGCTACTGTGACCAGAGCAAATCTGACGGTGGTGCACCTGACCGCTTATGATCCCTCTTGCAGCTCGGGCATGACGTTCAATGACCACCCCCTGAACACGAACATGCTAGATACCAACACGTTCGAGTTGAACACGTGGGATGTCTCGAGCTACGTAACCGCATCGGAGAACCTTGTCTGGTTCACTCGCTGTGAGGATACGTATATAAACGTACCGCTCGCGATCTTGACGCTTGAAAAATCTCCAGACCTCATCGCAACAGCGATTAAACCATACCACTACGAGTGGTCGGAGGAATATAACTGCTCGAAGGGCGAACCGTGGTTCAACCTCACGAACTATGTGAACGTTACGGTGTACAATAACGGGACGGGGAATGCTGGCCCCTTTGCGGTGATGCTCTATGCAAATGAGACGCAGATTGGAGCTGAATCGGTAAATGGTCTGTCGGCAGGTGCGGCTACAGAGGTGAAATTCGAATGGAAGCCCGAAGGTGAAGACCCTTTGAGCTGGATCGATACCACTGAAGGGGCTATCTGCGCTTATACTGATACCAGCAAGGAGTACGTGCTGAGAGCAGTGGTTGACGGGGGTGACGAAGTATCAGAAGAGAATGAAGAGAATAATGAACTCACAAAAGAGCAGAAGGTGGTGTGGAACGGATTCACGGGCGATGAGCCACTCGAGAATTCCCTGCACGGAAACGTGAACGGCGGGATAATTTACACGACCGGTGATGGCCAATACCGTGGTGTTAATTGTTATGGTACCAAATACGGCACGTATTACGACGTGAATTACGATTTAGCGCTGCCCGGGAATGTAACTGTAGCGCGACTGTATCTCTATTATACGTGGGCACAACCGTCGTATACCACGCCAAAGATCGGTATCAAACTCAAAGACACCTTCGGCACCGTTCATACGCTGAGTATGGAACAGAGCTATAACGATATCAAAGGCGATTTCGACGCCCATCGCTTCGTTTGGGGGACCTACGTCTTCAATATAACGAATTATATAAACAAGAGCGGCACCTATACCGTTAATATAACGAATCTGAACGACGGTGGCGATTCAGACTTTGCAACGGATTATGCGTTTGCAGCCCCTGCCATGCTCGTCGTTTATGAGAATAGTACGATGCCCGAACGAGAATACTGGCTCACTGAAGGCGCAGATATTCTCTTAGGTGGGCGACGGAGCAAAGGCGGCTTTCTTGAATTGTCGGAGTGCCGGAACACTGCACGGTTTCTTGGAGACATAGAGGTGAGTAAAGTAAAGGAAGCGAAACTTGGTGTTGTCGCCCCTTGGGCGGGCGTGAGCTGGGAGCCGGGAATGACCACATATATGTATTTTAACGATGTTGAATTGGGGCGGGGTGTGTACAGCGGCTATGGCCGTGCTTACAACATCTCAACGGACGGCATAACGATGATGGTGGGCGCTGACGATGCTCAGATAGGTGTTAACGTAACCGATGTCACGGCCTACCTCAACGCCAGTGCTAACGAGGCGATTCAAGGAGATGACGGCGATTGTATGATGCCAAGCAGCGCCATTTTGCTGCTAACGCAGGAAGAGGATATCCTTGACACGGGTTTGCCAGAATCTCGATATCCAAGTATCTCCGGGATTCATAATGGGTCAATTACGGTGGACACGAACATCACGGTGAGTAGCCTGTACACCTATCAGTGTCCAGGGACGGGCGGGCATACCGAGTTCATACGAATCTGGAATGAAACGACCGGAGCTTGCGTCAAAGGGCACTGGGACGGGTACCAAGGCGATTATCAGACCATCTCACTCAACCGAACCATAACTTTGAAAAAAGGTGTTACGTATCACTATACGATTCAAACAGGCTCGTATCCACAGATTCATCATCAGAAGGAATTACCAGTGGACGGAGGAATAGTCACGTGTGAGAAATTTACCGATGCCAACGGGAGGGAATATGATACTTGGATACCTGCCTTTATATTATATTGAGCACGAGGTGAGGTGTGAAGGATAAAATGGGTCTGCAGTGCAGGAACACTCTTGAACGAATCGCAACGGCATGCGTCTTAGCGACCTTTATTCTCCTTATCGGTCTCGCCGGTTCAGCACCGGCTCTCGCACAGAATACTTCTGGATCAGCGGGTGACGGTGAGGAGTTGCCAGACCTCACCGTTACAGCGATCAAGCCGTACCATTACAAATGGTTGGAAGATTATGGCGGCCTTGCTATGGGCGAGCCCTTTTTCAATCTATGGAATTACGTGAACGTCACGGTGAGGAATAACGGGACTGCAACAGCCACAAATGCTGAAGTGAAGCTCTATGCGGACGATGATCCGGTTGGGAGTGAAGCAATTGCTGACCTGCGCGCCGGTAAGCAGCGCGAGCTGAGATTCGCGTGGACGCCCGAAGGTGAAGATCCGTTGAGCTGGACTACTACGGCACAAGGAGCGAAACTCATCTACCGGGAGACCAATAAGAACTACACACTGCAGGCGGTGGTTGACGAAGACGAGGAAGTACAAGAGTCCAACGAGACAAATAACGAACTGACGAGAGCTCAGGAAGTCGTCTGGAACGGCTTCGCGGCTGACGAGCCTCTGGAAGAGTACGCGCACGACGTGATAAACGGCGGCTTGATACTCACCACAGGCGATGCAGTGTATCGCAGTGATGATACCGGTGACAGCGGAACAATATACGGCAAACCCTATGATACCAATTACAATTTGCAGATCCCCGGCAGTACCAAACTGGCACGATTCTATCTCTATTACACGTGGGCGGAACCCGCAGGGTCGGTACCCAAAGCACCGAAAATTGACCTGACGTTGCAGACACCGGGAGGCACCTCCACGAAACTTAGCTTGGATGCGAGCTATAACGATATCAAGGGCGATTTTCTAAATTTCCGATTTCACGCGTGGGGCACGTACGCCTACGACGTCACGAATTACGTACAAGAAAATGGGACGTACGCCGTGACCGTTGAAAATATCAATGACGGAAGCGATGAGGACTTCACCGAGCAGTATTCATTCGCCGCGCCCGCGCTGCTCGTTGTTTACGAGGATGCCACCGCACCAAAGAGGGAATATTGGATAACCGAAGGTGCTGATATTCTCATGGGTGGCAGAGAGATAAGGGCTGAGGGTGGCTTTCTCGGCTTAGAAGAATGCCTTAACTCCGCTGAGTTCTCCGGTGAGCATTTAGATTTGGAAGTGGAAGAAGCGGTACTTGGCGTTGTCTCTCCCTGGGCGGATGATGCTGAAGACGATGTTATCCGATTTAACGGTGTAACAGAGCTGGGGAAAGGGTTATACAACGGATACTATGGTTCATGGAGTAGCAGCGAGGATCTAACAGGCATTTCAATGCATATCGGTGCCGATGAAGCACAGCAGGGAATGGCTGCGATTGATGTCACGCAGTATCTTGAAGATGAGGACAACGAGGTGATCCAAGGCGATGACGGCGATAACATGATGCCGGCTAATGCGTTTCTTGTGATTACCTATACAGAGGAAAAAGAAGAGGATGGAGGTGGTAGTGGCAGCGGCGGTTCGAGTGCGAAAGATACAGCAACTGTAACATCAACACCTTCGTCAGCGTCCGCGGCTCCCGCGACCAAGATAACAAAAGCGTCCCGGGATATTCCGCTGCTGGAAGCCGAGAAGGAAGTAGCGATGATCTTTCAGGATATGGACGTTTCACTGCTCGCTCTTACCGCCGATACCAATGTGAGCGATGCGAAGGTCGTCGTGGAACGGGTGGAGAAGCCATATGAAATCCCCGAAACCTCAGGCATTCCATACGTTTATCTCGATATAAACGTGGAGCATGAGGCGGAGAATGCGAACATAGAAGGGAGAATTGAGTTTAAAGTCTCAAAATCTTGGATCACTGCCAACAACATTGACGAGGCTGCAGTCACGTTAAATAGGTACCATGAACGTGATGGATGGACCGCGCTACCCACGGCTAAGGTCGGTGATGAAGAGAATGCCAGTGTGTATTTCGAAGCAGAGACGACTGGATTTTCGATATTCGCGGTAACCGCAGAAGAAAAAGTGCTGACTGCATCTACACCGTCTCCGAGCACCGTGCCGCCACAGATATCCGCATCAACGCCACCATCCACGCCTGCAGCTCATGAGGAGACGCAAAACTCGGAGACAGGCGGAGCATCGGTGCCGGGATTTGAACTCGCGATTGCCTTGTGTGCGCTCATTGGAGGAGCATTTCTACTTCTGATGCGCAAGAAAAAACGGTAAATTTCGATCTCTAATCTCCTCTTTCCTCTCTTCTCACAAATACGATGAGATACACGGCTACTACTGCAAATATGACACCAACAATTTCAAATCCGGGCACGGGAAGCTGTGGTGATGAAGTTGGTGCTTCCGAATTCTCTGGTGACGTTGTCGGTATTGATTCAGACTCTTGCTCAGTCGTTGTTGGCGTGGCAGAACTCGTTGGCGCTGATGTTGGTAACGCCTCCGTTCGAATCGGCGTGATGATGTTCACCGTTTTCGTATCCGTATGCCCTTCACCGTCATCGGCTTCTACAGTGTACTCTCCGGTTAACGCTTCGGACGTACTGAACGTGGCGTTGAATTTCCCATCTGCAACCTTTGCGAACTTCGATTCAAGGTTTATCGGGCCCTGCACCTTCACGATGATCGTGTGGCCTTCTCTATTCGAGATTCCGGTGATCACGAGGTCATCGCCGATAACGACATCCGGAAGAGAACGGAGCGCTATTTCTGCCCTCCCCACATCTATCTTCACTACCTTCATGAAATCATCGCTGCCTGCAGCTTCGGTCGTCGCATCTTGCAGTATGGATTTTATCTGTTCCTGCGTCTTCGCAGCAAGCTTGCTGAGATCGCTATCGAAATAACTATCTGCAATGCCGGTCAGCAGATCGTCATCATTAATTTTATCGTATATCTGATTCTTCCCTGGCGTGAGCACGAATGCGAGATAGGTCCCTGTATCCGCATCTTCCTGAACGTTACTCTCAATTGACCAGGTATACGTTCCGCCGCTCACCGATGCCGTCTCATAAACGATTCCGCTGGGAAGTTCATTGAGTTCGGAATTCGGAGGATTAATGCCGTTTCCGCCGCCGCCTTTCGGTGCCACAATGAGAACGTCCACCCACTTGGATCCAAGTGCGGTACCGCTGAGGGTAAAAGAATCTCCAGGTGAAATTACCGAAGTTGATGATTCTGCGGTCAAGCTTCCGGTGACCATCAGTACCATGGTAGAACCGTCATATTCTTCGCCCGAAACGTCATCACCTAAGGCAAAGCCCCCCTCGGGGTCTATAGATATAAACGCCTTGATCGTTATGGCATCCTCATCAGTACCCGTACCCGACGTTTTGGGCGTGGGCAGTTTCACCTCGAATGCGCCGTCATTATCAATCGCTATCTTATTCTTGACAATGATGTCGTCAATGGCGATATCAACGGTATTTCCTGTGTTTGCCGTACCGCTAACCACGAGGTCCGACCCAATTGCGCAGGTCTCAGGCATCGAGAACGTCACTTTCTTCTTTGCTACTGCAATATCAACGTAGGCTTCTGCATCACTCGTTAAATCCTCTACTCGCACCGTATAAGCGCCTGTTCTGCTAAAATAGACCACGTATCTCATCTCCCCCTCAGGTTCTATCGTATCATCAAAGCTACCAACGTTATCCTCCGAGGGATTATCATTCTTCTTGGCAGGGAAGATAGCGTAGTCTGCGTTTCTGTCTACCGAGATAGATATGTCGAGACCAGGCATACCGGTTACCGTCAACTGCACGTTCTCTAACTCGACTACTTCGGTCTTCTTCGCCTCAATCTCAAGCTCACCGCTTACCACCTCCAATTCTACTTCGTTACTCTCCTCATCTAAGCCACGTGCATAGTCCTCCTCTGTAACAATCTTGAAGGTCCACGTTCCCAACTCCCACCCCGATGTGGGTATTACCAAGTCCGTGAGATGATCGACATTAACCCTCTCAAAGTCGGTGTGTTTAATTTCACCGGGATCGGTGACCTCCAGGGTTACCCCATCGTTTTTGTCTAAATTGGTGCTCAATGACACAGTAAAGTCCGAATTTACGGGTATACGGTCGATCGTTTCGCCGTCTCGCTTCAGCTTTAAGTTCATATACGGTTCTTCAACAATAATGGTGGTATCATTACAACCAGAAGCACACGTTGCAGTATACGTGCCCGTTTTTAATGGTCGGGAGGTTGTATCAAGTCTCCCATTCGTTTCTGAATTTTGCGGGTGATCTTCTGCATCACCTGATATTCCTATCAACGTAACCATTCCGGAGGATCCGCCACTGCGGTTGTAAAATTGTATTTCTTGGCCAATTAATACGGTTGAGGTTTCTTCACCATCCAGCTTAATAGAGATATTATCGTAGTTGACGTCAAAGCCATCTATCTCCTGCGTTCCGGGAACGGTGGTTGCCAAAACGAGTGGCACGACGATTTCGAGGCAAAAAGTGAGTCCCATCAGAAGTAGTAAAAACCCCAACGCTACCCGTTTCACATTCAAACCCCCGCTCTTACTACCGCTCATTTTTAGTCCTTCTCCACCACATCTTATCTATTTTTGGGCGATTAAGATATTGATGCATAAGTTAATATTAAAACGTTCCCTATTTTATTAAAATCATCTATATTTATATAACGTACGAAGCAAAAGATCAAGAAACGTGTCATCTCAGATGGACGTGATCGGAGGTTTTTAAGGGTGAAATGGAGATAAAACGTGAAAACAAGAGCGAAAAAAGCTTGACGGCGCTGCTTTTATGTATGCTGTTAGCAACTGCTGCTTTCATTTCGGGAACGGTCACGGTGGCGCAGGGCGCGGAAGTGAATGAAGTGACAAGGTACGCTCCCGCCAGCCACGCTTCAGGTGCGGAGTTCGAGGTGAAATTGACGATCACCGGTGAACTGCCGTTGGTCGTTGGTATCGTTGAAACGATTCCTGAGGGGTTCCGCTTTGTCAGCACAATGTGTGAAGACTACGAAGTTTCAGGGCAAGATATTGCTTTTGTTGTGGTAAACGAAAAGGAGATAACCTATAGGGTGACGGCGCCTTCTTCGGGCGAGGGCACGTTTTCCGGAACCTGGATTGACATGCTCAGTGATAAGGAAGGAAACATCACGGATACGACAACGCCGCCGGTGACAACGCCGAAACCAAACCCAACAGCAACGCCAGCAGCAACACCCAGGTCTGAAGTGCCGGGCTTCGAAGCGATTTTCACAGCGATAGCGCTGCTCATCACCTGTCTTCTTGTGTGTATGTGGGGAGGTAAGGAAGAAGGAGGTAGTGTGGAATGAGAAACATACTCACGTGTATAGTCGTAATAGTGCTCTTGGCATCCTCGGTGCTGGTGGCGGTTATACCCTCCACGGCGCAAGAGTTGGTGGTGCCGGGCGATAAAGACGGTGATAAGATCGTATCAGAAGGCGAACTTGTTGAGGCTCTTATGGCGTATATGCAGGGCGAATATCTTGGTGAAAGCGTGGAGCACCTCAGTTTAGATGAGCTGCGTGAGGCTGCACATATCCATGTGTATTATCCGCGGACGATCACGGATGCCTCTAATCGAGCGGTAACCGTGTACATGCCGATAACACGAATAATCACGCTGACAAGCGATAGTGCAGAAGCCGTCAGAATGCTCGGAGAGGTTGATAACATCGTTGGTGTGACCGATACGATAAAGGGCGGCGAAGGCGGGGCGTATTTCTCTGAGTTGGCGGATAAACCTTCGGTGGGTACGTGGAAGGCGTTCGATTACGAGGGAATTGTGGAGATCGCAAGAGGCGACTCGAATAATGCCGTTATCCCGGATATTCTTGTGATATGTGATGCATACGGGTATTATTATGATGTGTTTGACGTTGAAGAGAAGTTAAGTCCTTTTGGTATTGCCGTCGCGGGTCTGCCCTTATATGAGCAATCAAAGTTAGAGGAAGAGATGGAAGAGCTCGGGTATCTCCTGGAACGAGAAGATAGGGCTGCCGATTACATTGCGTGGCGTCAGGATAAGGAGGCTGCGGTTAGACGTGCAGTGGACGGACTTGCGAAGCCTAAGGTGTACATCGAGAAGGGTAGCTCAACAGGAATGGGGGAACTCAAGACCTACGGGAAAGGTTCCGCACTTGCTGAGCTTTGTGCACTGGCTGGCGGTGATAATATTGCCAAGAATATGGATGAGAACTATCCGGCGGTCGATTGGGCCTGGGTGATCTCACCGGACCAATATCCTGAGGTGATACTGAAAGAAGAGCCAAATACGTGGCTTGGCGTTACGGAGGAAGCTGAGACTATGCGAGAAGACGTTTTAACGCGTATTCCCGGGGATATACCTGCGATTCAAAATGGGCGTGTTTACATAGTTAACCGTAAGATAGACTATGGGCTGGGGAATGTCGTAGGACTCACCTCTTGGGCTAAGATCTTCCACCCATCCGTATCCTTAGATCCAGAAGCTGTTTACCGGGACTATCTCGCATTTCAAGGCGTGGGATATCCAGAGGATAGAATAGCGGTGTATCCCTCGCTACCAACCTAAGCCAAACGGGGCACCCAGCTTCAAAATAATACCAGAACAAAGACTCGAAAAGGAGTAGAGGTGAAAACGCCTCTTCTTTTGCCCTTTAGTTGAGCGGTAAGGGATGAGAGGAATGGACATGAGCATGAAAGAATTCGAAGCGTGCAGGTTATGCGAATGGAACTGCGGGGTTAATAGGTACGAAGACGTGGGTGTGTGCAACGTCACCATACCCGAGATCGCCTATACCTGCCTAGCGGAATCCCTTGAAAGTTACTCGATCACCTTGCTCGGCTGCAATTTCCGCTGCCTCTATTGCAATGCGTATCGCTTGTCCCAGTATCCGGATACCAATTGGTTCTATCGCGGCTATGTCGAGCCTCAAGAGTTGGCGGAAGAAGCGGTGGCTGCCTTGAGAGAAGCGGGCATCACGAAGCTGGGTTTTACCGGTGGTGAACCGACCATACATCTCCCGTATATAGAAGAGGTGGTAAAAGCGGCTAAGAACGAGATGCCCGAACTGCGCGTAGGATTTACCACAAACGGGTTCGCAACGCAGGAAAGCATGAGGAGAATCGTGAAGATGTGCTCGTATATCACACTCGAGATCAATGCATTTCAGAATGAGACGCACTTGGCGTTGAGCGGCGCTCCGGTTGAGCCGGTCTTACGAAATGCTGAGTTGCTGAGTGAACATCGGGATAAGATACGGGCGTTTAAAACTGTGGTTGTGCCACGAATAAACGATAAGGAGATAGTGGAGATCGCACAATTTATCGCCTCGTTTGATCCTTCAATACCGTATCATCTGGTCGGATTTCGGCCCAGTTTTATGCTCTATTACCATCCCGGGCCGTCAGCGAATGAGCTAGAAGCGATAGCGCGCAGGTGTGAAAAATATTTGGAGACCGTTGAGTGGGGTGGCGTGTATCCAACGGGAAGCGCATTTGATGCGTCTGGCGCTGAACTGGCGTTAAAGTACGCTGAACGAGCAGGATGCATACGAAAAGATAGGAATTGTGGGCTCTGCACCATGAACAAGAAATGTCCAGCGATCTTACGCGAGCCGTGGTTGTGCACGCACGCCAAAAGCGGGCAAAAAGATATGGATCAAAACGATAGAGACCATGAGGAGGAGCAAGCATAATGTCGGATAACGATGCACTGCGTGAGCGGGAAACAACGAACGAAGAGATAAGAGCGCAATATAAGCGATTTGTCGGTCGGAAAGTGCTCTTCATCTTCTCGACTATCATCTTGATTGTTCTTATCGCGGGCATAGCGGCAACGCTCGGCTCGTATCCTATCTCGGTCATAGAGGTCTATTCAATACTGTGGCACGGGCTCTTTCAAAATCCTGAAACGACCAAAGAGCTTGTCGTCTGGAACCTGAGACTCCCGCACATCATCATGGGCATTTTAGCGGGCATAGGACTGGCAATTGCCGGAACCACAATGCAGGCGGTGGTGCGCAACCCACTGGCAAGTCCGTATACGCTGGGAATCGCATCTGCCGCGGGCTTTGGTGCTGCGCTTGCCATCATTCTCGGTGCAGGCTTTGTCACGGGGCAGTATCTCATCATAGTCAACGCCTTTATTTTCGCGCTGCTCTCTGCTTCCATCATCTACGGCTTATCGCGGCATAAAGGAGCGACACCGGAGACGATGATTTTAGCCGGTATCGCCCTGATGTATCTATTCTCCGCAATGACTGGGATTTTACAGTATTTCGGCGAGGAGACGGCGGTGGCTGAGGTGGTGTTCTGGATGTTTGGCAGTCTTGGACGAGCCTCATGGGATAAGCTGCTCTTTGTGTTCATTATCCTTGCCATCTGCGTTCCGATTCTCATGCTGAAATCCTGGGATTTGAACACACTGAGTGCAGGCGATGAGAGCGCAAAAAGCCTCGGTGTCAACGTTGATCAGACACGAGTCGTCTGTTTTATAATTGCCTCGTTCGTTACCGCAGGCATCATCTGCTTCACGGGCACCATCGGCTTCATCGGGTTGGTTGCGCCTCACATGAGCCGCATGGTGATTGGTGGCGATAATCGGTATTTAATTCCTGCTTCGGGGCTGTTCGGTGCCGCGCTTTTGCTCGGCGCTGATACCATTGCCCGGAGAGTCATCGCACCCGCGATCCTGCCAGTTGGCCTGGTCACCTCGTTCATGGGCGTTCCTTTGTTTTTATACCTCATCTTAAGAAGAAGGAGGGAGTACTGGTAACCTAAGTCACGGAGAGGACAGCAAACTGAAATGGTGCAATTAAAGATAAAGGATGTCGCATTCGGCTATGCAAGCGTACCAGTACTGAAGAATGTGAGCATAGAGGTAGGTACCCAGGAGGTTTTGGGCGTGTTAGGTCCAAATGGTGCGGGCAAATCCACACTTCTGAAATGTATCGATGGGATTCTGACTCCTCAAACGGGGAGTATTCTGCTTGATGGCCAGGACATAAGAAAAATGAGTCGGATAGAACTGGCTAAAAAAATAGGGTATATCCCCCAGAGCCTCGCACACGCGTTCTCTGCTACCGTCTTCGATGCCGTGCTCATGGGCAGACGCCCGCATCTCGGCTGGCGCACGAGCGAAAAGGACACAGAAAAAGTCTTAGAAACACTGCACATGCTGCATATCGAAGACCTTGCAATGCGCGACATCAACGAGCTGAGCGGCGGCCAGATGCAGAAGGTCTTTATCGCACGAGCACTCACGCAAGAGCCTGATCTGCTTCTGCTTGATGAGCCCACGTCTAATCTTGACATTCGACATCAGCTTGAAGTGATGCACACGATACAGAGCATCGTGAAGATAAAGGGAATCTCAGCAATCATGGCGATCCACGACCTCAATTTAGCGGCACGCTACGCCGATCGTATAGTCATGATGAATGGTGGTACCCTTTTCTCTACTGGTGAGCCCGCTTTTGTCCTGACACGAGAGAATATAAAGCGTGTTTACGGTGTGGATGCTGAGGTGAACCAGAACGGCGGGAAGCTTTATATCGTACCGACACACGCACTCAAGCACTATCCTTAAGGTGGATTGACTAATTTCGGTTAGCAGCGGATACGCAAAATTCACAAAACGTTTTTCACGGTCGGTATTCAAATCCACGGTGAGGTGAGCAGCGGTTACGTGCCTCCTTCTCCGCTTCGTAACCTCGGTAGCACCTTCGCTTTGATGAGCCACGCGATGCCAATCAGTATGAGAAGTGGCAAGACGTAACCGATAGCGATGATCAATCCTCGTATCACGGATACAAAGCCTTCGAAGGCAGCGCGAAACGCGTCCCGTATGCCCCAGCTGTGCGTTATCGGCTCCGGCTCGTACAATGAGACGGAAATCGTTGCGAACTCAACGCGATTATCAAGATAGGTTATCCGACCGGTAAGTTGTTCGATCTCGCCGCGCACACGCGCTAACTCACGCTCGACGTCCAAAACCTCCTCGACATTCTCAGCCAACTCGAGAATCTCCAGTAACCGCTGTTCCTGCCGTTCTGAATTGTTGAGCCGCGCCGTCAAGTCGATGTACTCCTCCGTAACGTCTTCGCCCGATGTTTGTTTCGATTCTACCGTGCCCAGCTGCTCTAGTTCACTAATTACAGAGAGGAAAGCATCTTCGGGCACTCTAATCGTGATCTCACCACGTTTACGGCCGGTATCGGTAACGTAGGAGTAGGAATTCGAGATAAACCCGTCCGATCGTTCGACGATGGTCGTTAGTGCATCAGAACGTGCCTGGAAATCGTCTACCTCGATACACAGTGAAGCCCGCTGGATGATTTTCTGCTCGGTATCCGTACTGGCGGTGGCGGTATAAAGCGATCCCGAAGCCCCTTTCTCGGCTGGCGCGGGCACAGGCCAAAAATCAGGTGAGCTTCCTTCAGACGATTGTGAGTAATAACCAGCCGGTTCCCCAAAATCGGATACCGGAGCAAGGAAAAACCCTATCGAAGCCGAGAGTAGACAGAGCACAACGACTACCGCTATGGCAGTATTTCTTTTCATTTTGGTGACCTACAATTGGGTTCGTTTCTTCGGTTTAAAAGGGTTTGGTAAGCTACGAACAAGATTGAAGTTATACCTGAGTTCAAAAACTGGAAACACACGCACAGAATAATTGATTCTTACAAATCAGAACGATACCCTACCAAGAACGAAAAAGAACTGGCCGAGCGTCGTTCGGTAAAGTAAACTCAGGTGTGTGACGCGGGATACAGTATTTCAATGGTCACGATGTCGCTGCGAGCAATTATCTCACCGGTCTCCACCACTTTGACATAGCCCTGGATTTCGCATTCTCCGCGAAACGGCCGTTCCTCCCTGTTCCACGCCGTGAAGGTGTGCTGGGACGTTCCTCCAGGACCCAAATCGACTCCGATATATTGGTCAGGAGGGCATTGCCAGTACGCGCTTCCTTCTGTGGTAATCACCCCTATACCTACACAGTAAGCGTCTCCGGACGTGATATTCGCGCCTTTGTTCTTCACCGTAACGTTGAGGGTGACAGATTCACCGTAGTCGATGGTGACGGTCCGATCGTTCAGTACCGATGGTTTTGGCTCGGTAACCTTAATATCAACGACTTCAAGTCCCGTTGCTCCTTCATCATTACCCGGTGCAGCGAAGTAGGCGATAAGCGCGATAACACTCGCGAGCACGACGATTAGCACGATACTCAGTATTACGGTTTTGTTTCGTGCGACATCCACCAGGCTTTTGTTCTTCATTTTTGATTGGATCTGTGCTTAACTCATACTATTGTAACTTGTCTTTCATTTATAAGTTTAACTCCTTCTCACCGCTCGGGTTCAGGGACGCTTTGCTGCGGTACTCCCCCTATCGATTTCTGGATGAACCGTGATGATCGGCAATCGCTACGGCAGGGAAGAAGGCATGAATGGCTAACGAAAACGAAGTTGCCACGGTTTAAAATCGCTGAAACAGTAAGGTACTTTTCCGTGAACCGCCTGTTCTGAGTTCTCCACCTTTTCGATTTCGCCGCTTAAAGCTACATTACATAAGACACGAATCGCATTTTCCCGAGATGGTTCTATTCGCGCCTCTGTCATCAATTAAAGTTTTCTTTCTTCAAACGTTCTGTTCTTTTTAGTGAAGGGAAGTTTGACATGAAGTTCTCAGGCTCGCTATCAGAAGCAGATGAGGAAAAAGCACGGTATGTACTCGTAGGCGTGCCCTTTGACGGTAACGCCTTCAAGAAAGGCGCACGTGAAGGGCCTCGTGCGATACGAACGGTCTCGCAGCGCCTGGAAACGTTTCTCTGGGATCGAAAATTCGAATTATCCGATCTGTACTATTACGACTCCGGAGATATACCGTTAGAGCAGTTCACCAGAGGCGAAAGCGCACGTATCGAAGAATGTAACCTCGAAAAAAAGAAGATCTTCATCGGCGGTGACCACTCCATCTCCTACCCGATTGTCAAATACCTCTTCGAGCATGGTGAGGTAGACAAAGTGATAACGATAGATGCCCATGCCGATTTCCGTGACTCGTATAAAAACAATCGAATCTCCAATGCGTGTGTGATGCGACGGATCGCGGAGTTGATCGGGTTCGAAAATGTCGTGGAGATAGGAATCAGGTCTTCTTCTGAAGAGGAATACGTCGTGTTCAAAGACAAAATACGACTGTACGACGCAGCGTTACTAAAAGAAAAAGGCTTGAACGGGCTTTTAGGCACAATCGGGGACGGAACAGAAAAAACGTATCTTTCTATTGATATTGACGTGCTTGATCCTGGCATTGCGCCCGGGGTAGAACATCCCGAGCCGTGCGGAATGTCGCTCGAAGATTTGATCGCCCTGATAAGGGGGCTATTAGCAACGAAGAATGTGGTGGCCAGTGACCTGGTGGAAGTGAATCCACGATTTGACAATGCCAGCGGTATAACGAGTCTTAACGCCGCACGGATTATCTTCGAGCTATTAGCATGCTACGGGACGGGCGATAGATAGGCGATGCTGTTACTCATCGTCGACGTTGGCAATGAAGACGCTGATTCCTGCTAGGATAGATGGTAAAGAAACTGTAAGGCCGTGCAAAGTCTCAGTTGTACCACTTTAACAGGCTCGATATTTTTATTTAATGTTGGCTGTTCCCTTTTGCATTTCACTCAAGAGACCGCACGAATAGATCTACCTTCGCGAATGCCGACAATTTTTGTGATGTAGTCGTAAACATTTCTTGAGAATATCCATGGGTTTTTAAAGTCTTTATCTCATTACCACTGGTTAGAGCTAAAGAGACAGGATAGCGGCATTCGTGGGGAATTGCTGGGAGAAACGGGTTAATGTCTGGAGTACGAGAGCAAGAGAGGATAACGGTATCGCAGGTAGATTACGGGCTTTGTCTCCTCTTATCATCACTACAATTTCCACAACGAAAAACCGAGTGGTTTGGTGTCGATTGTACAACCTCAGCGGAAGGAGACCTCAAATTCCTGAGAGGTGGTGAATATGGCTAAGTCACTGCGTAAGAAGACACTGATCATCATAGGTATCACAATCGTCTGCCTGATCGTCATACTGTACGGAGTCTCGCAAGTTCTCTTACTGCACAGTTTCGATAAATTGGAGGAGCAGAATACCCGCCAGAATGTTGAACGAGTCACGAATGCATTATCTCATGAGTTCTCCCAGTTAGATACGACGACGTACGATTGGGCCGCATGGGATGACACCTACGCCTTCATCGAGGATCGCAATGAAGAGTATATCGCGTCGAATCTTATTGACGGAACATTCGCCGATTTAGAGCTCAAC
>JAFGHB010000030.1 GCA_016930255.1 Methanomicrobia archaeon
AAAGAAAAGAGATGTTGGACAACCATTTAGACGTGTATCAGTGCTATAACCACCTGATCAGGGTTAATTCCGCGTTGACGATAAAAATGGAGAAGGGTGAGAAGAACAGAGAAAGAACACCGTGCATGGCTGAGGGCATTACCGATCACGTTTGGACCTGGAAGGAATTATTGATGTTCAAAGTGAGTAATGAAAGTTAGGACATCACCGAAATTCTCTGCCTCAATAAACAAAACCTTTTTGTCGCTCTTCAAAAGAGAGTAATCAGGAACACCCTCCTCAGTGGAAACATTTGGCTGCACTTCCTCTGGTTTCTCAGTATTCCATCCTAAACCTCTCAAAATGGGCTCTATTATTTGGCTCCTTACTGCCATCTCATTCTGTTCATAAAAAGAGCGATACTTGCTTATCTTATCAACACACTGCTCTAATGTTTTTTTAAGCATTTTTTTCACCTTCATTATTAATATTCAGCCATTCACCCTCCAACCAATATTTCCGTATTTTGATATGATTTTTAATTCGCTGTCCATCCGTTTCAACCATCTTCCCATGCATCATGTAAATGGACTCAAAGTATAAAAACTTATGCAAAATTTCATCTCCAATACTATTTTATACCTCGTTATAGTTCTATTAAGTATCTAAGAGTAACACGGGGTTCCGACCATGAAAGATTATAATGTGGAATGCATACGGTGCGGCGCACGCTACTCGAAGGCCGATGTGATCTATACGTGCAGTAAATGTGGCGGGCTGCTGGACATCAAGTACGATTATTCTAACGTAGATACGGGCAAGATCGTCAAAGGGAAAAGCGAGGGTGTGTGGAGATATCGTGAGTTGTTGCCGTTCGCTGACGATCTCAAGCCAGTAACGATACAGGAGGGCAATACACCGCTGTATCGGTGTGATCGGTTGGCGCAAGCCATCGGCATCTCGGATTTGTGGGTGAAGCACGAAGGGCTGAACCCTTCAGGGTCGTTTAAAGACCGGGGCATGACCGTTGGTGTAACGAAGGCGGTGGAATTGGCGGTAAAAGGAGTCGCGTGTGCGTCGACGGGCAATACGTCCGCATCACTCGCGATCTTTGCGGCAAAGGCTGGTTTCCCGTGCTACGTCCTGCTGCCCAAGGGCAAGGTAGCGTTGGGGAAAGTAGCGCAGGCCATGATGCACGGTGCGCAGGTATTCTCGCTCCTGGGCAATTTTGACGATGCGTTACGGGTCGTCCGCGTGTTGTGTGAAGAGGAATCCATATATTTGCTGAATTCCGTAAATCCGTACCGATTGGAAGGTCAGAAGACCATTGCATTTGAAGTGGCCGAGAAACTCGGCTGGAACGTGCCTGATAGGCTCATTCTGCCGGTAGGGAATGCGGGTAATATCAGTGCAATTTTTAAAGGTTTTCAGGAGTTGAAGACGCTGGGGATCACAAACGCCATGCCAATGATGACGGGCATTCAAGCAGTCGGTGCTAAACCGGTTGTAAACGCGATTAAAGAGAATCAACCGGAGATAACACCGGAAGAGAAGCCAGAGACCATTGCATCGGCGATACGAATCGGGAATCCGGTGAATGCAGCGAAGGCGCTCAATGCTATCCGGAGCACCGGCGGGCTTGCGGAATCGGTGACCGATGAGGAGATAACAGAAGCGCAGCTTGCACTCGCACGGGTGGAGGGCATCGGTGTGGAGCCTGCGAGCGCAGCTTCGATTGCGGGGCTGAAGAAACTGGTCGAGCAGGGCGCAATCGAGCGAGACGAGCGAATTGTCTGCATAACCACCGGGCATCTCCTAAAAGACCCCGAACGCGCGATAGCGATCAGCGAACCGCCAATAGTGGTAGAAGCGGACGTGGAAGCGCTGCGGAAGCTGTTGAAGTAATGAAGAGGCGATACTTACTTATTTTGTGAGCTTTTTTGAAAAGATAATTGAGCCATGAAAGAAGAAGCGGTCATTACTGCGGAGGAGATGGCGGCGCTGGACGAGAACTGCGGCTTTTTTGGGCTTGTTCCGTTACAACTGATGGAAAATGCCGGCGCTCAGCTTGCAACGGAGATACGAAAACGGTTTGAACGTAAAGAGAAAGCCGCAAAGGTAACGATACTCGCAGGTAAAGGCAACAACGGCGGCGATGCCTTTGTCGCCGCACGGCATCTGCACGGTAAACCCTTACTGAGCCTTTCAGGCTCGCGGGAACGCGGGCGGAGCCCGCGATTTCGGGGTCACCGGGGCAGAGCCCCGTTATTTGACGTGAAGATACTGCTAATCGGCCGTTCGCAAGATCTGAGAACCGAGGAGGCGCGCAGGAACTGGCAGATCTTAAAGGAGAGCGGTTATGATGCGGAAGAGATAACAGATTCCTCAAACTTAAAAGCAGCCTCGACGGCTTTTAACGATTCCGACGTGATTGTAGATGCGATCTTCGGCACAGGTATAACGGGCGCGATACGAGAGCCGGAAGCGACGGCAATCGATTTGATAAACGCTGCGAAGCCGCATGCCTTTGTCGTTGCGGTGGACGTTCCTTCTGGATTTGATCCAGATACCGGCGAAGCAGGAAATGCGGTAAAGGCCGATCTCACGGTGACGTTCCACAAGGCGAAGCAGGGCTTACTAAGAGGTGCTGCCGCGGAATACGTCGGTGAGCTGGTGGTTGCAGACATCGGCATTCCTGAGGGCATGGAGCAGTTAGCAGGCCCGGGCGATGTGCGCTTGGTGATGAAACGAAGTGCACGGAGCCATAAAGGTGATAACGGCCGTGTGCTCATCGTGGGTGGCGGGCCTTTCTTCGGTGCGCCGACACTGGCTGCGCTCGCTGCGTTACGCGCTGGTGCGGACTGGGTAACCGTAGCGGCACCTCAAAGCGTTTCCTCCATTATCTCCTCGTTATCGCCGAATTTGATCGTTCATCCCCTTTCTGCTGATGTATTGGTAGAGAAGGACATTTCGGTAGTCGTTGATCTAATAAAGAGACATGACGTCGTGGTAATTGGCATGGGCCTGGGAGCAGCGGAGGAGACGAAACGAGCAGCGCGATTAATACTAGAAAACGAAGCGAGCAAGAACGTGGTCGTCGATGCAGATGGCTTTTATGGCTTGCATTTACCCGTCAATGCAGAAGATAAGCGTGTTATCGTAACGCCGCATGCAGGTGAGTTCTCGAAGCTGATTATCGCTGGAAAACCAGAAGCTGTAGCAGTGCCTCCCGAGGATAGAATGGAAGAGCGCATGAATTTTGTACGGGAATTCTCAGAGCGTAACAATGTCGTGACATTGATGAAAGGTCCCACAGATGTTATATCAGATGGATCCTATGTGAAGCTAAACAAAACGGGCAACGCAGGCATGACCGTTGGCGGCACGGGCGATGTCCTGGCAGGATTGGTCGGCGCATTCTTTGCAAAAACCTCCGAGCCGTTCAAAGCGGCAACGGCTGCTGCGTTCGTCAACGGTGCTGCAGGTGACCTTGCATTCGAGGATAAAGGATATGGGCTGCTTGCTACGGACGTCGTAGAGAGCGTTCCAAAGGTGACGAGAGCGTTCAGATAACGTTCAGAGAAAAGCCCCTAACGCTCAAACAAATAGTAAGTGGGCTAGGATAAAAAGCAAAAAAGAAGAGACGAGGTAAAAAATTACCTCCTCTTCTTTCGTTCAATTGTACTTATGGCGATAACGCTCAGCAGTCCGATCAGCGCTGCGATCCCGACCGGTGTGAGTGTTGGTACTCTTTCTCGTTCCAAGACGATGAACCCGGGATCGTTCTCGTTGTCTACTGCGTCGACGCCCAGGTCAAATTTCATGTTATTGTTCGTATCGTAGACGATGTCGTACTCGCCGGGATCGGGGTTTGGCCATATTTCCTCACCGATAATACTCCCGTTTCCGTCGGTTGTCACATTGTGCTTTTGCGCGTAGATCGTGGAATTGATGGGCGTGCCGTCTACCCAGTGCTTATCCTCCGTGATGTAAATGTCCACTTCGCTATTTGGTGCGAACCCGCTTCCGGTTGCATAGACCGTTTGATCAGTGTAATATACCTCCTGTTCCGAGCCACCGCTATCGCTTGCGTATCCGCCCGGGCAGGGCACCGTGACCGTCACCTTGTCCTCGTTGCTGTAGGTCCAGACGTTCGAGTAATTACCCTTTGCCCGGAACGTGTTGTTGTCTACGCCGCACCTTATTACGGTGGCGTTGTACTCGATCGTTATCGACTGGGTTGGCTCGAAAATAACGGGGTCCGGATAGTGCAGCGTATTTAACTCCCACTCCCGGCTGACCACGAGGTCGATTGTAACTTCCTCGACCGTATATTGAGCCACTTCACCGGTGCGTAGGTTCTGCAAGACAAGGGTGTCATTGACGTTGAGATCCCCGCTGCTGTTCGTATCACTCCAGGCCGTCAGGTTATATCTGTCCTTGCAACAGCAGACGCCGAGCCACTCGGTGCCGGTCGGCATGCTCAGATTGAGTGATTCGTAATCGAGCGCGGAATCGATGTACATACTCGTGTTTGTGGCTGTATTATTAACCAGAAGCGTATACGGCACATTCTCCACGTGGCACCACAGGGCAACACCCTCAAAGAAGATTTGGTCACACGCGCTGACTCTGGTGTCGTTATTGGTGTCTTCCCATTCTTGTAAGTACCAAGTCTCATTATTCGGGCAGAGTTCTGCGAACCATTCGTACGGCTGTGGCTTATACGGATCCCAAGATAGATTATCGGGATGCAGCACCCGAGGCTTGAAAATGTACGTGCCGTCGAGCGAGATATCCACATCTTCGCCTGAGAGATCCAGTGTTTCGTTACCCGAAAAGTTCAAGCTGCAATCGAGAATATCCCAGAACCGGATCTCACTGAGGTTGACATTGCCCGTATTCGTGATCGTGCAGTTGAACCGGACCGTATCGCCGATGTTCGCATCGAGCGCTTTCACCCACGCCGTGCCGTTCCAGACCGTCTTGTTCACCTCGAGCTCAGGGCAGGCGACCGTTACCGTTACCGTATCTTCGGCTGTTACTGTTTCGTAAGTTTCCGAGCAGTCAGCGCTCATGTTCCACCAGACGATATACGTGCCGCATTCGAGCGCGGGCACTTCGAGCGTCCCGTTCGCTTCGCTGCACGGTACGAGGTCCTCAATGGTATCCACCGTTGTTTCACTGCTCCCGAAGGTGAGCGTGCCCTCTATATTCACCAGATCGCAGCAGGTCCCGTTGTTGTGGACCAGCCACGAGAAGTTGAGCGTCTCGTTTACCAGGACCGTGATCGCTTTAGCCCATGCCGTGCCGTTCCAGACCGTCAGGTTGGTCTCGACCGCGGGCCGCGGAGGCACCTCCACGACAGCGACATCCTCGTTGCTGTACGTCCATTTCCCATCGTACAGGCCCTTGGCGACGAAGGTGTTCTCGTCATAGCCGCAACTGATATCCGTTGCGTTGTACTCGAGCGTGAGTGACTGCCCGGGCGCGAGGACTAACCCGTCAGGATCGACAAACGCATCGACCTCCCACTCCCTGCTCACCACGAGATCGATAGCGATCTCCATGACGGTATACCAGTCATCCAGATCCATGAGCAGAATCGTGTCATTCACGCTGAGGTTCCCGTCCTCGTCGATATCGTTCCACTCTCCTATCCCGCCGTACCAGTCCCCGCCGCAGCACGCCTCGGTCCACCCGACTTCTTGCCACACGGTATTCTCCTCAGGAAGGCTCAGGTCGACCTCTTCGTAATCTTCGTAGAGGGATTCGAGGTACATGCTCTCGCCTGTCTCGTTATTGGTGATGTTGAGCGTGTACGGCACATGATCAACGTGGTACCAACTTTTATTCTGGCCTTCGATCAGCGAAATTTGGTCACACGCGCTGATTCTGTTGTCGTTATTAGTGTCTTCCCAACCAAACAGGGGTAACATGTATTCAATGCCAGAATCCGGACAAAGTTCACCAAAAACTTCTTGACTGGGGTCATATGGATTCCAAATCGGAGTGTAAACTGGATGAAGTATCTTGGGTTTGAAGGTGTAATTGTCATTGCCTTCCAGCACGATGCTGTCATTGACGACGACACCGGTCGCATTCGTCAGCGTCGCGTTGCCCGCGAAGACCAGGCTGCAGTCGAGGATGTCCCAGAACCGCACCTGCGAGAGATTGACCGTGCCGATATTCGTGATCGTGCAGTTGAACCGTACGGTATCGTTGATATGCGCGTCTTTTACTTCTTTCACCCACGCCGTGCCGTTCCAGACCGTCTTGGTAACTCCAAGCAGGGGGCCGGGTGCGCACGGTACGGGCCTGGTCTCGAACGGGTAGAACGTCACTGCACCTGCTGCACCTGATGATTCTTCATCATCGTAGATGGTCGGATCTATCGTTTCGTTGGTCGTTGCAAACCAGTAATTGTTTTTTGCTTCCATGGTGGTACTTTGCATATTAAAGAAGTTGTAGAGACTATTGAACATGATATTGTTGCTCGCGATCGTATTACCTGTGCTAGGTCCAGCAGCAGCGCTGATTACGAAAAATCCATATTGAGTGTTATTATGCACCCAGTTGCAGGTAATAGTGTTATTGCTCGAAGCAGACAGAGTAATGCCGTAGGTATTGTTCGAGATGGTGTTGCCCGTCAGGCTGTTGTAGTTGCAAAAAGCACCCAGGGCAATGCCGTAGTTGTTATTCGAGACGGTGTTGTCCGTCAGGTTGTTGTAGGTGCTTGAACCTCCAGGCCCCTCAACCCTAATGCCGTAGGAGTTGTTCGAGACGATGTTGTTGACGATCGTGTTGTTGTTAGAAGAAAACAGGTAAATACCGTTGTAGTTGTTCGAGAGGGTATTTTCTGAAATAGTGCAGTGATCGGCAGGGTAAAGAAGTATTGCATGTTGTACAAAGGCTCCAGTAACTGTGAACCCGGTGATGTTCACGTAATCCGCCGTTACCTCAAAGACATGGTCGTTTGGATCATTCGCGGTTACGGTACAGTTCGCGGAGCCGTTCTCCGAGCGGATCGTTAAATGAGCGACGTCAACATCAACATTTTCGGGATAGGTGCCGTCTCTGACGATGATGGTGTCATAAGAACCTGCTGCGTCCTCTGCTGATTGAATCGTCGTGTAGGTCTCACCAGGCCCCACGTATCTATCCACCGCACTCGCAACACCCACCGCCAGCACGAACACAGCAATAACGAAAATTGCTACCGTAAATTTTCCCGTATTTTGGATAATCATTAATTTATCATCACCTACAAGTCACTTCTTCTCGATTCTATTTAAGCTTTTCTGTGTTGCGCGCTCCCCAGCGTGTTATGCAGGCTGACAGCGTTGCAACGAGGAAAAGAACGCGTATGCTCATCGTAATAACAATTCGAAGAGGGGATTCATTAGCGTTTCGAAGTCAGCTTCTGCGTGAGCGCAATAAGAAGATGTCAGAAGCGGCGAAAGAGCTACTTTATTATCTCAACGTCTCCAGCACTTCCTTCGCCCTATCGATTCGCACCTGCTTCTCCTTCACCAGGATCTCCACAACTTTGTCTATCTGGTCGCCTTCAGCACCCGCAGCGATGGCGACGTTCCGTGCGTGGAGCGACATGTGCCCGCGTTGAATGCCTTCGGTTGCTAACGCACGCAGCGCAGCGAAGTTCTGCGCGAGGCCAACGGCGGCGATAATCTCCGCAAGTTCGTTCGCCGTCTTCACACCCAGTAGCTTCACATTGGCCTTCGCCGTTGGATGCGTCGTGGTTGCGCCGCCAACGAGGCCGACCGCCAGCGGAAGTTCAATCGTTCCCACCAGATCGCCGTCCTTGTTCTTCTCCCAGCGCGTTAAGGGCTGATACTGTCCGGTGATGCTCGCGTACGCATGTGCTCCAGACTCAACGGCCCGGAAATCGTTGCCCGTGGCGATTACCACCGGATCTATCCCGTTCATGATACCTTTGTTGTGCGTTGCACATCGGTACGGATCGGCTTTGGCGAATTCATAGGCGTTCAGAATGCCATCAACAACACCCTTGCCACCTATTTCATCCTTTGCAAAAACCGCTCGCGCGAAGACTAACCGATACGTGGCGAGGTTCGAGATGATACGAAGACACACTCGACCGCCCGTGATCTGCTCGATAAAGGGCGCAACCGCTTCAGCCATCGTATTGACCGCATTCGCGCCCATCGCGTCCTTAACGTTGACCAGGAGATGGACGATCACCTGTGGACCCATCATGGTATTGATTATCTTTACCTCAATGTCTTTCGCACCGCCACCGAGGCTGACGAGCACGGAGTCTTTTTCATTCGCGAGCTCTAAAATGCGCGCTTTGTGTGCGAGCACGGTGAATTTCGCGGATGACGGGTCGGGGACATCAGTCACCTGGATTTGCCCGATCATTACGGGGTCCATCGAGCTCGTTTGGAATCCGCCAGCCGCCCGTGCCATCTTCGCCGCATTGCTCGCGGCGGCCACCACCGAAGGCTCTTCAATCGCCATCGGAATCAGGTAATCCTGGCCATTGATCAGGAAATTCGTGGCAATGCCCAGTGGTAAAGGCATGGTGCCGACGACGTTCTCGATCATCCGGTTTGCTAAATCGCCCAACGAGCCCGTAGTACCAAGAACAGCCATCTCATCGTCACTTAAGCCCGCAAAATCCTTTACAATCGCTAATCGCTCTTTTGGATTAAGTTTATAAAATCCTGACAGTTTCGAGGTCTTCATGGTCTCTGCACCGATTTTACATTACATTACGTTTTTGATGGTTATAAAAATGCCCTCCCTTGCGCACAGTGGGTGCAGTGCGGAAACTCAAAGTAACCGCCGCTGTCTCGGATCGGTGAGCGAGATCACGGACGTTATGCCCCACTCAACACGCTGCTGCTCCCAGATGAACTCGCCTCGCGCTCGTTCTGCAGCTTCCAAAATGAAATAAACCTTATCTCCGGTTATCTCCGCGCCTCCCTCGTCCTCTTCTACGCCCATATCATGGCCCACGCACACGCTCTGGTCGCAGAAGAACTGGCATTTGCCGTCGTAGAAATAGAAACAGCGGAATCGCGGCTTGGTCAATCCCAACGTCTTCCCTTTCCACGCATCGGTATGCAGGAATTCACCGCTCTCCGCTATTCGTTCCGCTATTGTTATACGCTCTTCCACGTCCTCTATACTGCGTACGTACTTCAGTCCGTCTCCTTTCAGCCTCATGCTCTCCGGTCGTTTGTCCTCTTCAGGGAATAAGTCCGCCACGTCCGCTTCTATCACGTCCCAGCGATGCAACCCCGCGTCTAGCGGATAAATCCGTTTCAATTCCCAGTATTCGTTCGCAGCGATAGCCTGCTCCTTTTTCACTGAGAGGATCGTCAATCGCACCTTGTGAGGTAAAAGTTCCCGGAACTTCCCCTCGTCGAACCATTTCCGTAACGCCCACAACGTCTTTTGCTCGTGCTTAAAGCGCACCAGGCCGATATCGCCCTGTAACTTCTGCACATAGACGTGATACGGCGCTTTCTGCTTCAGTTTCGTCGAACTCGCCTTTATCTCGTTCCAGGTGATCGGCTCCGATTTCTCTTCCAGTATCCGTTCTACCTCTTGCCTGAATTTCTCGTAGGTCATTTGCCATTCTTAATGTTATTAGCACTAGGATTTAAAGATTGCCTCACCCGCGTCGCACTTCCTTTCGCTGCGCCATTCGATAGCAGCATACCACGCTCATATAGCCGCTTAATTGCTCATCCAGCTCCTCACTGCCCGTATCAACGAGCAGAAATGGCGTCTCTGCGAGCTTGTGCGGCGTCGCCAGCACGATCACATTCTCAACTCCGACCTTTTCGAGCACCTTCGCACTGAGCTGCTGATTGCCCCGACCAAAGACGAAGCCCTGCGCACCTATCGGACTCACCAGTATTTTAACCTTCGGTTCCTCCCCTAGTAATCGGAGCAATTCCTGCTCGTTCAAATCCTTGCCTACCAATCTCCCATCTTTCACGGCATCCACGCCGAGCAGCGTCTTCTCCTCGCCCAAGCCCAGCAGCTCCGCGATTTTATGGATCGTCGTTCCTGCACCCATAATATAGAGCGAGCCATCACGCATGAACTCGATGGCAAACTGCGCGATCTCTTCCTTCGCTTTTTCTTCAGTCACGCTTTGAAAAAGGCTCTTACCATGCTGAACCAGAACGGGCTCGTACGGTGTGCGTGCATAGCCAAAGACCTTCATGCGCAGCTCATTGCGCCTATACGCGTCCTCGTCAGTATCCATTACCTCGACATCCCGCACTTCCGCTTTGCCCTTTACAAAAAGCTCGACCATTTGCGCCGCACCCTTCGGACTGATCGCAAACACCGCCGAATGCATCTTTACACCTGCTGGAATACCGATAATCGGAACTTTTCGTTCGACGACACTGTAAACATCACGTGCCGTGCCGTCACCGCCGCAGAACAGCAGAAGCTCAATACCCTCCTCCAAGAATCGCGTGCAGGCCTTCTTTGTATCTTCACTCGTGCTTCTATGCCCCTCAAACGAATATACGACTTCGTAGCTCTGTGGACTCGAAAGTGCCTCCTCTCCCATCGCGTCAGAGCACGTGAGAATAAGCGCGTTTACAGTTAACGCAGCCATGCATTTCCGCGCCCGTTCAGTAGCTACAGGCTGTGCACCTAATTCCACCGCTTCGTCTACCAGGCCGTCCGTGCCTTTAAGGCCTACGGAGCCGCCCATGCCCGCTATCGGATTGATAAGAAAACCAATTTTCATTTTATCGTTATTATCTCCCCCCATTACTTGATTACCCTTTCTAAAGCTTTTATCATCTCGCTTTTACCTTTCAAATCGTTCACCAACCGTTCAAATTTTCGGAGATCGGTGTTTATCACTTTGTGTAGCTCATCTCCATCATTCGGTAGATTATACCGCTTTATATCTATGCCTGCATCTTTTGCAGCTTTTAATATCCAATCCTCCAGCTTTGGACAGAGAATAATTAACTCGTTGTGCTTAGAAGTATCGTTCAATATTTTTAGTCCATACGTTGGTAAATCTTCCTTCACTGGCAATCTCTTCAGATACGATGGTTGAACGCTGAAAGGATCTTCATCTACCATTCCTAGCAAATTTTCTCGCTTCTCCAATTGTTTACAAACCTCAGGTTTACCCTGTAAATGGATAATTTGTCTCTTTGGTATCCCTAAAATTCTCACCAATGACGAATCAGGTTTACACTCCGTGTAGATCATTCTTTCACTTCTATGAATCGCTCGATATTGAAAAATAGGTCAATCCCCAGATCCATTATTTCCGTCAGTTCTTTTTCGCTTAATTGCTTCACTTTCGTTTGGTAGTCTTCGAAATAGGTGATGAAAATGGCTACGTCGTCTTTATGTGCTTTTTCGAGAATCGAGAGGAGCAAATAAGGGTTGTGTGTTGCGATGAAGTACTGATTGTTCGCTTTATCGAGAGCTATCCTCTCAGCGAGGATTTTTGTGTAATAAGGAAACGCATGAGCTTCTGGTTCTTCAAATACAAGTACAGAGTTCTCATTTGTTTCCATGGCAACAAGGTAGAAGATAATTCGTTGAAGTGTATCAGAAACTAAGGAATAAGGATAAGAGATTATCACGTCCTCGATTTCCTTTTGAACTTCTATTTGGTTTTCCTGCGGCTTAAGGACAACTCTGAGTCCGTAAGCATCAAATATCTGCTTCACTAATCTCTTTATCTCCTTGCGCGTCAAAACGATTGCTAAAAGGTTATCAGCAAAAGGAGGGAGTAGAAAATCCGACTCTTGGCGCGGGAAACTTCTTTTTACTTTAAATTTATAAAATTTTAGAAATTTGTATTCATCGTGAGGATTATGCCCCCCAGAACCTCTGTAATCGTAGTCGAAAGCTAGTCTTTCAGTACGGTCACCCCCAACCAGTATTTCAAGATTGTCAACTCCTCTGAACATTCCCTCAGTAAAATCTATTAGGATAATATTTTCATCGAACTTTAGATCTATCGTATCATCTAAGCTCTCGTCGTAGAACAAGTTACTCATAGTCTCAAATCTGACAAAATCTTTAATGTTACCATAATATACGTGTGATAGTATCCCCAGTGTCTCCAAAATATTCGACTTCCCCGTGTTCGGCTCACCGATGAAGAGATTTATCCGCTTGCAGTCGAGTTTCAAGTGCTTTATCGACTTGAAATTCTTGATCTCCAGATTCTTTATCATTCGAGCACCTCCTTCGAGTAGTTCTTTGGTAGCTTCGTTTATTAAACTTTCTATCGTACGCGGACGTTGATAACATCAAGATACTTAACGGTTCCTCGTCGCTTCTTTCATTGCTGCGCAGAAGACCTCAAGCGCGGCGATCATGTCATCCGGTTCCTCTTTATGCTTTCCTATCAAGTCCACGATCGCACTCCCGACGATTACACCCTTCGCCCCGCTCGCGGCTATTTCACGCACGTGCTCTGGTTTTGATATGCCGAATCCTACCGCGGGCGGTATATCCGGTCGTTTCTCAACTACACGTGCTATCATCGTTTTTACAACCCCTGAGACTGCTTCACGCGCGCCCGTAACACCTAGCAGCGATACGAGATACACAAATCCTGACGAATAACCACAAATCCGCGCTATCCTGTCCTCCGGCGTCGTCGGCGCAATCAAGAAGATCGTATCTATCTTATTTTCTCTTGCGTAGCGTACCACCTCACCTGCCTCCTCTATCGGCAGGTCCGGGATGATAACACCATCGCCGCCTGCTTCCGCAAGTTTGTTCATGAACCGCGCGACCCCGAACCGCAAGATCGGATTGTAGTACCCCATCACGACGATCGGCGTATCGATTTCTTTTCTGAGAGCGGCAATGATCTCAAAGATCTTCTGGGGTCTCATTCCCGATTCTAACGCTCGCCCTGCCGCCGCCTGGATAGTTGGACCGTCTGCGATCGGATCCGAGAACGGTATGCCAAGCTCTATGATGTCCGCATGCTGCGCGATCGCTACGGCTATTCCCGGCGTTCGTGACGGATCGGGATCACCAGCCATAAGGTATGCGATCAACGCGCATTCACCCCTTCCTTCAAGTTCCGCAAAGGTATTATCTATTCCGCTCATTGAGTGCCCTCTCTATTATCTCAACATCCTTGTCTCCTCGCCCCGAAAGGCAAACGACAACAATGTCGTCGCGACCTAACTTTCCCGTCTCCACCAATTTTGCCACGTACGCCAGCGCATGCGCCGATTCGAGTGCCGGCAATATCCCTTCATATTGGCATAACAGCTCGAACGCGTACAGCGTCTCACCATCGGTTACTATGTCATAGGTGACACGACCAGCGTCCTTCAGAAACGCATGCTCGGGACCGACGCCCGAATAATCGAGCCCTGGCGCAACGCTGTGTGTCGGCATGATCTGACCGTCTTCGTCCTGTAATAGATAACTGTATGCACCGTGCAGGACGCCCTTACTACCCGCGCAGAGCGTCGCGGAATGTCTCCCGGATTCAATACCCGATCCTCCGGCCTCTACTCCGTAGATCGCCACGCCGTCATCATCGAGGAAATCGTAGAACAGCCCGATACTGTTGCTGCCACCGCCAACGCACGCAACGAGCGCATCCGGCAGCCGCCCTTCGATTTCCTGCATCTGCCGTTTTGTTTCCTGCCCAATCACCCGCTGGAAATCGCGCACTATCATCGGATAGGGGTGCGGTCCGACAATCGAACCTAAAAGATAATGCGTATCCTGCACATTCGTCACCCAGTCCCGTATCGCCTCGTTGATCGCGTCCTTCAACGTTTTCGAGCCACTGCCCACCGGATGAACTTCCGCACCCAGCAATTTCATTCGGAACACGTTCAGCCGCTGCCGTTCTATGTCCTCCTCGCCCATGTAAATCTCCGCTTTCAGGCCGAACATCGCACCCACTATTGCAGTCGCCAAGCCGTGCTGACCTGCTCCGGTCTCCGCAATTATCCTCTCCTTACCCATCCGTTTCGCTAACAACGCTTGACTGATTGTATTGTTTAGCTTATGCGCGCCGCCGTGAACGAGATCCTCGCGCTTAAGGTAAAGTCTGGTGCCAAACATATCGGAAAGCCGTGAGCAGAAGTAAAGAGGGGTCGGCCTACCGGCAAACGACCTTAAATAAAAGTCCCGCTCTTCCCTGAATTGCTCGTCCTTACCGTAGCGAAGATACGCCTCCTCGAGCTCTTCCAGCGCGTGCATCAAGACCTCGGGGACGAATTGTCCGCCGTACTCACCAAATTTCCCCGCTTTCGGATATTCCCCTATGTACATCTCGCATTCCTCACGAATTCTAAAACCTTCTCCTTGCTTTTCCGCCCACCTGAAGATTCCACACCGCTCGCGACATCGACACCATACGGCTTCACCGCTTTTATCGCCTCTACCACATTCCGGGGTGTTAACCCTCCTGAGAGAATCACGGGGACGGTGCTCTGTTTCACGATCTCCCGGCTTTTAGCCCAGCTGTGCTTTCTACCCGTCCCGCCAATTCGATCGGAAAACGTATCAAGAAGTATGAAATCCACATAATCCGCTTCGGGCATAACGCCATGAATTGTTCCATCTTCAGCTATATGCACGGTTTTTATCACGTTCACCTCAGGAAGTGCCTCTCGGACTGATTTCAAGAACTCATTCGATTCAAAGCCGTGCAGCTGCACGCCAAATGGCTCAATCCTTCTGGCCACTTCCTCTACTTCGTCCACAGACCTCGGACAGAGGACCGCCACGATGGTTATAGCATTTCCTATCTCCTTCGCGATTTTTTCCGCTTCATCTATGCGTAGTTTCCGCGGTGTTTCTACCGGCACATCCACTATCATACCGAGTATATCCGCACCGCTTTCCACGACAAGCTGAGCATCTGCCGTATTCGTAATACCGCAAATCTTCACACTCACGCCGTTATGCATGACTTTATAAACTCCTTTGGATCCTCTGACTGCATCAACGCAGTCCCGATGAGTAAAGCATCCGCGCCGCAATCAAATAAATAGCGCGCATCCGCCGATGTCTTAACCCCCGACTCACTTATCAGTATCGTATCCCCAGGAACGTACTCCGAAAGTCGTGCAGTCGTCTCAATATCTACCGTAAGCGTCCTGAGGTCCCGATTATTGATGCCAATGATATCGGCTCCTGCAGATACTGCCGATTCGATCTCCTCTGCCGAGTGGCATTCAACCACCGCCTCCAGTCCCAGATCGCCCACCACATCCAACAGCTGCTCCACCGGCGAAATCCCTTCAATGAGCAGTACTGCATCCGCGCCGTATCCAAACGCCTCCAGGATTTGGTACTCGTCCACCACGAAGTCCTTGTAGAGCACCGGGATGCTCGCGTTACCCTTCACGCGTGACACGTTTGCAACCTCGCCTCCGAAATGCGTCGAAGTAAGAACCGATAGCGCCGTTGCACATCCTGCTTCATATTCGCGGGCTATGGATACAATATCTCTGGTTCCTATAAGATCCCCAGTGGTCGGTGATCTCGGCTTTATCTCCGCTATTATCGCCTTATCATTTTTTTTAATGGCATTTGATAGCCTGAGGACTTTACTCTTTCGTTCCGGAATTCTTTCCTCTCTCCTTCTTTCAACTGCTAGCTTAGTGTCCTTGACCATCCTGTCTATTAAATCGTTCGAGTCCCTATTCATTTCTTGTAAACCGAACCAAATCTTCAAGCTTTCGGTACGCGTCGCCCGAATCGACAGAAAGAGCAGCGAGTTCAAAGCCCTCCTTCAGATCCTCTGCGAGGCCTCCGACAACCAGCGCTGCCGCAGCATTCATCAAAACTGCATCTCTCCGCACTCCTTGATGTCCCTGGAGAATATCAAGAGCAATTTGCGCGTTTTCTTCCGCATTTCCACCCTCTATTTCGCTTACCTTCGCTCGGTGCAGCCCGAAATCCTCGGGGGATATGTTGTAGGTTGCAATCTTACCGCCTTTGAGTTCCGCTACTTTCGTTTCACCAATGGGTGAGATTTCATCCAAGCCATCCAGGCCATGAACAACCAGTGCATGCCGCACTCCGAGTCCTTCTAAGACGTTCGCGATCTTTTCGACGAGCGAGCCATCATAAACCCCCACTACTTGTGCTTGCACCTTTGCAGGATTCGCCAGTGGGCCAAGAATGTTGAATATCGTTCTCGTTCCTATCTCTTTCCTCGGACCTAGGGCATGCTTCATCGCGGGGTGAAACACCGGAGCGAACATGAAACCCATTCCTACTTCTTCTATGCACGTGCAGACCTGCTCCGGCTCAAGCATGATGTTGAAACCCAATGCTTCGAGAACGTCCGCAGACCCCGCTTTTGATGATACTGCTCTGTTCCCATGTTTCGCCACGATCGCACCGGCACCGGCAGCGACAAACGCCGAAATGGTGCTTATATTAAAGGTCTTTACCCTGTCTCCGCCGGTTCCGCAGGTATCTACCATGACTCCGTCCACGTTTGGCGAAATAACGGAGGCATACTGGAGCATCGAATGAACAAACGCAACGATCTCTTCAACGGTCTCTCCTTTCATCCGTAGTGCGGTTAGAAACGCGGCTATTTGCGCGCTCGTCGCACCACCGCTCATGATCTCCTCCATTACAAGCCCTGCTTCCGCCGGTTCGAGGTCTTGCCTTTCCACAACCTTCGCGATTGCTTCTTTTATCATTTTCCCAAAAAGTTCTCTATTATCTTCTTCCCGCCTTCGGTCAATATGGATTCCGGATGGAACTGAACCCCTTCGATTGGCAGCGTTCCGTGTCGTATTCCCATTATTTCACCATCTTCTGCCCGTGCGGTAATTTGTAAGCACGACGGGAAGCCATCGTCAGAAACGATGAGCGAGTGATACCGCGTTGCGTGAAGTGGACTCTTCAGACCCGTGAATATACCCGCGGAATCATGCTGTATCACCGAGACTTTCCCGTGCATTATACGTTCTGCGTAGCCGATCGTAGCACCGAAGACATGGCCGATCACTTGGTGGCCTAAGCAGACCCCAAGAATGGGGATCTCAGAACCAAATATCCGTACGACTTCTTCAGAAAACCCCGCGTGCTCCGGTCGGCCAGGGCCGGGGGAAATGATGATCCGGTCCGCATCAAGCTTCTTGAACTCCTCTAGCCCTACATCGTTCCTCCGCACTACCACGTCCGCACCACGTTCTCCGACGTACTGCACGAGATTGTAGACGAAGGAATCGTAGTTATCGATCACAAGTACTTTCATTTTTCCGTTGTGGTGATCAAAGCACCCAGTTTGTTCTCCGTCTCTACAAATTCCCGCTCGGGGATCGAGTCTTCCACGATGCCCGCACCTGCCTGGAAATACGCCTTAGTACCGACCGTGAACATGGTTCGAATCGTGATGGCGAAATCGAGATTGCCCGAGAAGTCGAAATAGCCAACGCCGCCGGCATACACGCCTCTTCTGCTCGTCTCCAGCTCCTCTATTATCTCCATCGCCCGGATCTTCGGCGCGCCCGTTACCGTGCCGGCGGGAAAAGAGCTCCGGAAAACGTCAAAGGCGCTCTTACCGTCGGCTAACTCCGCGGTTATATTCGAGACGATATGCTGGACGTGCGAGTACTTCTCGATGCCCATCAGTTCAGTTACTTCCACGCTTCCTGATCGTGCAACTCGTCCAAGATCGTTCCTCCCAAGGTCTACCAGCATGATATGTTCCGCCCGCTCTTTCTCGTCAAGGAGCATATCCACCTTGAGCAATTCATCCTCCTCGTCCGTCCTTCCACGCTTCCTCGTGCCTGCCAGCGGCCGTAGCGTTAAAATGCCGTCCCGTAGTTGTACGAGCATCTCGGGAGACGAGCCAACCACGATGTTGTCGAAATCCAGATAGAACATGTACGGCGAGGGATTGGTAGCACGAAGCGTCTTGTAAAAGTATAACGGATCGCCGCTATAGCTCGATTCGACCCGTCGTGAGAGGACTACCTGGAATATGTCCCCTTCTCTGATATACTCCTTTGCTCGTACTACGCCCGCTTCAAACTCCCCTTTTTTCAGCTCGGAACGCGTAGAAGAGACGGCAAAAGCCTCTATCTCACTTGCTTCTCCTTGCCCAACAATCTCCTCGATCTTATCGTTCCCCTTATTGTACGAGACGAGGATCACTTCTTTTCTCAAATGATCGAAGCAGAGCAGGTATGTGGGAATGATGAAGTGCGCGTCGGGACAGTCCAGCGTATCAGGAAGTGAAGCGGGGAGCTCCTCAAAAAATCTCACGATATCATAGGAGAAGAAGCCTACAAGGCCACCGGAAAATGGCAACGTTCCTACTCTACCGCATTCGAAGGAATTAAGCACGCGCTCCATCTCCTCATAGGGATCGTCCACCTGGTAGTGCTCGCCGTTAACCTCCACCTCGCGCCCCTTCGCTTTGAATTCCAAGAGCGGATCGAAGCCGATGAACGAGTATCGCGCGATCTTCTCTCTACCCTCTACGGATTCGAGTAGGAAACTCTTGTCGAAGACACCTCGTATCTTTGAAAAAACTTCAAGAGGGGTGAATGGAATATCCACCCTTCTTACGCTATTCGTTAAAGTCCTCTTCTCCATCTACTTGTTTATTCTATCTTCGGCAAGTGCTCCAGCGCCTGTTTCACCAGCTCCGCAGGATACTCATAGTCCACGAGTTTTCCGCTCAGGAACGCATCATAAGCGCCCAGGTCGAAATGCCCGTGCCCGCTGTTGTTGAAGAAGATTACTTCCTCCTCTCCTTTTTCCTTGCATCTCAACGCCTCGTCGATTACCGCTTTCACTTCGTGCGCGGATTCCGGCGCGATGATTATTCCCTCAGTCTCCGCGAACAATTTCGCAGCCTTGAAAACCTCGGTTTGATGGTACGCCGCCGCCTCGATGTAGCCGTCCTTCACTAACTTGCAGAGTAACGGAGCGTCACCATGGTATCGCAACCCACCCGCATGGATTGGTGGCGGGATGAACGTGTGCCCTAAAGTGAACATCTTTATTATGGGTGCCATCCCGGCGGTATCGCCGTAATCGTAGAGATAAAGCCCCTTGGTCAGCGTTGGGCAGGACATTGGCTCACACGCAACGATCTTGAGGTCTGGCTTCTTACCGGCGAGCTTATCGGCCGCGAACGGGAACGTTGCGCCACTGAAATTACTGCCGCCGCCGACGTTGCCGCAGATGAAATCGGGATACTCGTCGATCATCTCGAACGCCTTCTTTGCCTCAAGCCCGATCACCGTCTGATGGAGGCAGACGTGGTTCAGAACCGAACCGATGGCGTAATTTACGTTATCGTGCGTAGCTGCATCCTCGACCGCCTCTGAAATGGCCATGCCCAAACTCCCAGTGGTGTCCGGCGTTTCTGCCAGCACTTTCCGCCCAAACTGGGTATTCTCGCTGGGACTCCGGTACACTTCACCGTTCCAAGTCTCCATCATGATCCGTCGATACGGTTTCTGGTCGTAACTTGCACCAACCATGTAAACCGTAGCCTTCAACCCGAACAGCATCGCGCCAAACGAGAGTGCCGAGCCCCACTGGCCCGCACCGGTCTCCGTTGCTAACCGCTCGACGCCATCTTTCATGTTGTAATACGCCTGTGCAACCGCGGTGTTTGGCTTGTGGCTCCCTGGCGGGCTCACACCCTCCCACTTGTAATAAATCCGGGCAGGGGTCTTCAGTTTCTCTTCCAATCTTGTCGCTCTGTACAATGGCGTCGGTCTCCAGAGCCGGTAAACCTCCCGAACTTCGTCCGGTATCGGAATGAACCGCTCCGTAGTCATTTCTTGCCGTACTATCTCCATGGGGAAGATCGGTGCGAAATCCTCAGGCTTCGCAGGCTCCTTCGTCATCGGATTCAACGGCGGATCTGGCAGCTCCGGCATGTCCGCCTGTATGTTGTACCACGCCTTCGGGATTTCTTCCTCTTCCAGTAGTATCTTCGCTTTTATGCTCATCTTCTCACCTCGATGTTCATTAATGTACTTGGAAGTATAAAAGTGTACGTATATAAGTGCCGCGGGGTGCAACCCCCCAGCTGTTCGAAACCGCAACGTAATGACAAAACCCGTTAAAAGTGCTAGGACCGGTAAACGGCTGCTATTCCCACAACACTCGGTTTTGAAGGCCTTATCACGGCACGGCGGGAAGTACCCTTACCCGATACGGGATACTCTTGTTCTAACCATCCCGAATCAGCATCGCAACGATATCTGCGTTACTCTACCCTCGCGAATCGTGGAATGTGCGGGAATCACAAGAGCGGAAAGATCAGATCAGCTAGAAGAAATCCATATCCTCGAGTCTCTCGATCAGTTCCCTCTTGCCGATGACCACGACGGTATCGCCTTCCAGTATCTCATCTTCAGGACCGACGTTGGAAATAACCTTTTCACCACGAATGATCGCCACGATCGACGCGCCGATTCGTTCTTTGAACCGCAAGTTCTTCACGGTTTTATTCGCGATTTTAGCGCCTTTTTGAACGGTAAAGCTTTCTAAAGACGCCTCTCCGGTTTTCGTTGCGAAATCGATGAAATCAACCACCGCCGGCTTGATCAAGCTCCGTGCCAATCGCCGCCCGCCGATCTCTTCAATCATGATCACCTTCTTCACGCCTGTCTTGTACAGCATCTTCGCTGCCTTCTCCGAACTCGCCCGTGACACGATATCCAACGCGTTATTAATGCCCTTCACCGTAATGCTGAGGTATAAATTATCAGCATCGAGCGGGAGCGTGGATACCAATCCGGAAGCTCGTTCCACACCCGCTTCTATCAAAGCCTCCTCGTTCGTCGCATCGCCTTCCACAACGGGTATGCCCCTCTTCCTCAGCTCTTTTACCTGCTCGGTTTTGTTCTCAATCACGACAAAGTCTACGCCTTCGTCTCGGAATTCGTCGACTATGACGTTTCCGGTACGACCGCCGCCGCAGATGATCTTGTGATTCTTCATCTTTGCCACGCCCCGCTTTACTCGCGTTATGCCCAGGGCTTCGCGCAACCGCCCTTCTAATGCTGATTCTATTATCCCCGTGAGCACATATAAGGCTAACCCGACGCCCGTTATTACCAATCCGATCGTGAACAGTTGTCCGTAGGTTGTATGGGGATAGTAATCGCCATAGCCCACGGTGGTTATCGTGATAACGGTCATATAAAACGCTTCTAAGGGTGTGAGCCCTTCGAGATACCAGAAGCCCAAGGCTCCGATCGCGACCACGACGAGTAACAGAAAGAAGCCAATGAGTGCGCGTCTTATTGCTTCCGTAGCTTACCTACACCTCCTAACTGATGATCGCGTGATTACCTCATCCTTCTCAAAGCGTATTTCATTCATACATAATACGGGCGGACTTTATAAGGGAATCGGCCTTGCTTTCCTTTCCTTTCCTTTTCGTTCCACGCATGTGTAACCGTGGAGATCCCGGGTCGTGAAGATCGCAGTGGGTGGACGCGAAAGCGCCGAAGATCAGTATTTCCCCTAATGTAACCGCTAAAACTCGTCCATTACTATTTCACCGCCTGCGAACCGTCGAATGTAATTCGCGGCTACGGTTAAACCTTCTTTGAGTTCTTCACGAGGCATGCCGGGAATGCCGTAGGCGACCACGAGCACGTCCGTTGTCGCAGCCGTCACCTTCGTCTCATCTACATCGCCATATGCACATAGACGCGCAGTACCTTCGCAGAATCCGTCAGGACCAGCTCCTTGCCCGTTAATTTCTCCCGCCTCGGACCGATCAGAACGACCTCTTCGCCAGCGCGCGAGAACCGTACCGACAGAGGTGGGTCTATCCGCGCCAGATCGAACGCGCTAAAGGTAAGCAACGTTTTCACCGATGCGAGATTGTACGCATCCACAATGGGCGACACCCGCGGCAAGCCTTTATTCAGCACTATCCTTCGCAGTAACGCCTCGGACGCCGGTCGCACTTTCGTCGGGTCGACGCCCATGTGCCAGAAGAAGTCCCGTTGCAATCGGATCATTCGCACGTCCTTAATCTCATCAATGCTGTAGCTGCTTCTCAGTTCCGCCTCGACGCTTGCCACTTCTTTGCTGATGTCACTGTGTGCCCCTTCGGTTTGCCGCACGCCCTTTATCACCGCACAGTCAACGCGTATATCAAATTTGCGCCGCACAGCGTCTTCTACAACGATCCGCATCAGTCTACTTACTGCAGAATCACGATTGTATTTTTCATCAGGTTTATTTCCGCGATCCGTCCTTTTACGTCCTTTCTCTCGCCCAGTATTCCCGTAACTTTTATCGTCTCGCCATCAACCACTACCTGCACGACATCTTCCATCAGCAACGCTCGTTCACCATCCTTCTCTAAAAAAACCGTCGATTCACACATTTCGTGTCTTCCTCCAGTACAGTATCTCTTAATGTACCTTAACTATCTGCAACGCGCACATTCAGGGAGAACTATTTCAACCGGCCTTTTGTCAACAGGGATGAATGAGTAAAGAAAGAAACCGAACCGGCGATGTAAGAAGCCCGCACGACGTACGAGTCTCCCTATCTCACGATCATAACAGGACAGGAAGCATGACGGACAACCGTTTCAGCAACACTGCCCAGTAGTAATCGATCAAGTGCAGTCTTTCCCTTACTCCCAATGACAATGAGGTCGTGCTCGTTTGCTTCCTTTATGATCTCCTCGGCAGGATGACCCTCAACGAGCTTTTTGGATATGCGGATACCCATTTGCTCCCCCAACGTTACGATTTCATCGAGATAGGAATGCCCTTCCCGCTGGATAAGTTCGTGCAGTGGTATTTCAGTGGGGTACACGATTTCAGTTTGGTATGCATAGAGGTTAATATTAATTACGTGAAGTGCGACAACGGGTATATCGGTCGATTTTGCAAGCGTGAGCGCTTTTTCTGCCGCTTTCTTCGCTACGTCAGAGCCATCTACTGGCACGAGTATCCTTCCAAACACTTTTGGCATCGATTACAGTACCTCCCTTTTGCGTTCTGAGATAATCCCCTATTGCACTTAGGGTATATATTAAAACGTATGGTAGTTCTCCTTTATATCGTTACGTATCTCCTCACCGCTAGCTATCCGCTTTCCAGGCATCAGGAAAACCGCGGAAGAACCCGAAACCTGAATCGGCTGTGGAGGAACCTATTAGGAGCAGCGAAATAACGCCCAGCAACACGTATTCATAATATCTCGTTATTGTAAGGCGGAAGAAAGAAGGAAAGCGCCTCTTTTTAATCACCTTCGTTCTCTCGTAACTATCCTTAATTTTTGATCAGAAGTCAACATTCGGATAGTAACCTTTATATAGGCTGTTAGTACAATAGTGATACTATGACAGAAGAAGCGAAGAGTTATAAATGCAAGTATTGTGGCGAAACATTTGCGAAGCCATTACTATTGGCTCATCATGTCAGGTCAAAACATAAGAGAGCAAAGAAACGAGAGAAGAAAGCAGCGGTAGCAGTTATGGGTGCTGAACAGTTGAACAAAACAATCGAGGCCATCGGTATCCTGAAGGGATTGCAGGTATCGCCTAATCTGAGCGAGGAAGAGAAGAAGATTTTGGGCGACGTATCAAAGCGAATTGAGGCTCTTTTGGCTGATATACAAAAGAGCAAGTGAAGGGATGAATGAGTTAGAAAACTCACTTCGTCCTTTTCCTTTTTTTCGGTTCACTCAACTAAACCACTTATCCCACACGTCATGCACAATCGCGACAGAACGTGCTACGCGGACCGATGTAACAGCAAGTAGATTGTCTATTTGCATAAATGGAGTTACTGTGCTAAAGAGCTGAGAAAGTGGTTAGAAAGACCGTAACGCAGGTGTTTTTATGCATCTACCCTCACATTAGATTCATGGCCTTCTGGGATAAAGAGGTGGAGACGCTGCCGCGCGATAAGCTCGACGGGTTGCAGGTAAAGCGTTTGAAGGAGACAGTAGCACGCTGCAGGAAATCGATCTTTTACAGGAATCGCTTGAAGAATATCGATGAATCAACGTTCAGTAAGCCTGAAGATGTCGCGCAGCTTCCGTTTACGACAAAGAACGACCTACGCATGAACTACGACTTTGGTCTGGTGACTGTATCGCGAGAGGAAATTGTACGTATGCATTCTTCCTCCGGCACCACCGGCAAAGCCACGGTCATCTTCCATACGAAACGTGATATCGAGACGTGGTCTGATCTTGTGGCACGCTGTATTGTGATGACCGGCGCGAATAAGACCGATATCTTCCAGAACCTCATCAGTTACGGCATGTTTACCGGCGGTTTGGGACTCCACTACGGCGCCGAGAAGGTCGGGATGCTCGTCATCCCTTCGGGCGTCGGGAATACGAAACGTCAGATACAGCTCATGAAGGATTTCAATACGACCGTCTTCCATGCAACACCCTCGTACATCCTCTACGTCTCGGAAGTAATGACTCAAGGAGGTTACGATCCCAAGGAGTTCGATTTACGTATCGGATTTACGGGTGCAGAGCCACATTCGGAGCAAACCAGGCAGCGGATTGAAGACGTATACGATATAAATGCCTACAATTCCTACGGCATGTCCGAGCTCAACGGGCCCGGCGTAGCCTTCGAGTGCGAAGAGAAGAACGGCATGCATCTCTGGGAAGACAATTACCTCCTTGAAGTCGTTAACCCGAGCACTGGCGAATTGCTTGCCCCGGGCGAGGAAGGCGAGCTTGTTATCACGACACTCGGTCGGGAAGCCATGCCCATTCTCAGGTACCGGACGGGCGACCTGGCGCGAATCGTTGACGATGGCGAGCAATGCGCGTGTGGCAGAGCGCATGTGAGACTCTCGCGTATAAAGGGGCGCAGTGATGATATGCTCATTGTGCGAGGCGTGAATCTCTATCCAAGTCAGATCGAAGATGTTCTGATGAGTTTCCCGGAAGTCGCAACGAATTACCAGATTCACGTGACGCGCGAAGGCACACTTGACGCATTGACCGTCAAAGTGGAGTTGTATCCAAAGATGTTTGACGGCGACCTCAGAAAGCTTAAGAAGCTCGAATCTAATATTACCAAGTGTATCCAGGACGAGATAGTGGTGAGACCAAAAGTAGAGTTCCTTGAGCCCGGAAGCTTGCCGAGAACAGAAGGCAAGGCGGTACGGGTGGTAGACAAGAGGGGTGCGATGTAGCATGGTCAAGCAGATTAATGTTTTCTCAGAGAATCGGCCAGGGAAGCTGGAGCAGATAACCAGCATATTGGCGGATGTTGAGGTCAATATATTAGCGGTGACAATCTCCTCGGACGAGGAATACGGGGTCGTTAAGTTTATCGTCGACAATCCTGAGAAGGGCTTTCGTGCATTCAAACAGGCCGGCGTCACGGTCTCTTTGAAGGAGGTGTTGGCTGTTGTCATCGAGGACAAGTTTGGGAGCCTGAACCAGATGCTGCGCATCCTGAAGCACGATAACGTCGATATTGAGGACTGTTACGGGTTTTCCGCGGGGAGTGAAAAGAAGGCAATAATCATTCTGACAATGGACGATTCCGCTGCTGCCCGGAAAATACTCGAACAGCATGGCTACCAATTAGTAGGGAGTTCTGAACTCTACAGCCTTTGAGCTTCTTTCGCCTATTTCCCTATTCTGAAAGCGGGTGGTCTTACCCACATCAACGAAGTACTCGCAGGCGTGGATCCGAACATGGTGCAACCATGGTATCCCTCCCCCGTCTATGCCGGTTATGCCTTTGCCACGCCCGAATTCCTCCTCTCGTTTGGGCTGCTGCTCACCATCGGCCTTGCCGTTGCGCCGCACGTTATCAACAATGTGCTGGCAGCGAAGGAGGATCGGTACTTCAGATGGTCGCCGTTGATCGCCTTCGTGCTCTATGTTATCGTGATGTTTCTCGTGAAATTCACAGGGTTCGCCGTGCGCGTGCTGGAGATTGAAGGCCCGCTTGTACTCCCCGAAGCCGTCAAATGCGCAGGACTTCGCGTTTATGTACGGGATAGAGCATGCCTTCGGCAGCCTCTTTATCTGGAGTATCTTTGCGGTGATCGTACTCGCAGCCGTGATGTCCACCACCGACAGGCTCCTATTGACCATTGGCACGATGTTTTACCTGGGATATCTATCGGAACCTCCTCAAACCTGGAGCAAGCGACCGAGAAGTCCTGTGGGTGAGTAAAATCGCTGTCGTTGCGGCAGCAGTCGGATCGCTCTGGCTTGCGATTAATCCGCCGGAAATGCTTGCGTGGCTTATTTGGATGGGTATCGGCGTGATGTTGGCGGCCTTTGCCGTTCCGCTTCTTGGCGGTTTGTATTGGCGCCGGGCTACAAAAGCAGGTGCTATCGCCAGTATGGCGCTAGGCCTGCTCAGTGCGGGCGTCTTCGGCTACTGGTATCAGTATGTGGCGAAACTCCCGGTGCATTTCAGCTTCTATGCACTCGCTGTATCCTTTGTAGCAATGATCGTGGTCAGCCTCGTCACTTCCTCGGAACAGCCAGTCCACGCTTGATGAAACCATGACGGGCCTGTACATCCGGCCGAAATAACCGCTTTGTTTTGTGGCTCGTTGAGTTGAGTGAGCGGCTTTTAAATCCCTATCAGAAGCGCTCGCATGATAATACCAGCCGAGAGAGAGACGACAACCATCAATCCCGCCGCTTTGAGCATGTCCCGGACACCCAACTCGCGGAGCATCACCACGAAGGTCGCAATACAGGGGAAATACGTGGCCAAGATGATGCACGCGACCGTCAATTGCTGTGGGCTCATACCCAGGGGTAGGAGCATGCCAATCGCTAGGTCCTTCCTCAAGATGCCCAGCATCAGCGCGATAATCGCGCCTTCAGGCAGCCCGAGCACAGTAGTGAGAATCGGCGAGAAGACCATTGAAAGAACGTCAATAACGCCAAATACGTAGAGCAGATTCACGATGAAAATACCCGCAATGACGAAGGGAACCGCTTCGGCGAGGAACCCGTAGGCCTTTGACCAGGTCTTTTTGAGTAACGTTACGGGATCGGGTTTGCGATACGACGGTACTTCCAGCAGTAATTCCGGACTCTCGCCCTTGACGAGTCGGTTCAGCACCAAGCCTAAGACGATATAGAGCACGAGGAGGGTGGCGTAGACGATGAGTATCCATCGTATACCATAGCGGCCCAAGATGGCAAAGATCATTGCGGACTGTGCCATGCAGGGAACTGATATCGCCATGAGCGTCATCGCGATGAACCGCTGCTTCTCCGTCTCTAGGATGCGGGTGGCTAACGCGCCGGGAACGTTGCAACCGCAGCCTAAGATCGTCGGTACGATCGCCGAGCCGTGCAGTCCGAGCTTGTGCAGGCCGGTATCCACGAGCACCGCGAGCCGGGGTAAATATCCAAGGTCTTCGAGCAGGCTGAGCATGAAATAGAAGGTGAGAATGAAGGGCAGCACCATGCCGAAGGGCACGTATAATCCAGTCGTCAGGATACCCAGCGATTGCTCAAAATCCAGTGCTCCGATCGTGGAGGTACCGATTAATATGTCGTGGAGCAGCCCGCTTGGTGCGAACGAATTCACGACGTTGACGATCCAGGGGCCGTAAAGGCCGTAGAAGATCGGATCCATCAGATAATCAATGATCGCGTTCCCGATCTCGATGATGAAGAGGAAGACGAGGAGTATCGCGAGTATCGCAAGAGGAATGCCGGTCGCTGGCTGTACAGATATGTCCGCCAGCCGATCCCAGAGCGTATGATGCCGGTGGTGCACCTCTTGCGTATCACGGATGAGCTTGCCGACGCGCAACCAGCGTTCCTCTTCTGACATTGGCTTGATCGTCTTCGAGGGCGCCGCCGTGCCAACCGCAGCCGCCAGCTCCCTGATGCCCGTGCCACAGAGCGCGCAGGTCGGAACAACCCGAACGCCGAGTTCACGCTCCAAGCGAGCGAGATCGATCTCGATGCCGAGGTGCTGTGTCTCGTCCCAGAGGTTGAGCGCAACGATCGTGGGCTTCTTCATCTCAAGGAGTTCCAGAGTCAAGTAGAGATTCCGCTCCAGGTGCGTGGCATCAATTACATTGATAACAATATCGCCGCTCTGCAGCATCTTTCGGGCGACCTCCTCGGCCTTCGAGGTTGGCTCCAGGGAGTACGTTCCCGGTACGTCGATCAGCTCGTATTTCTCGTCCCCGATCAGCGTCGTACCTCTGGTAAAATCAACCGTCGTTCCTGGATAATTCGAGGAAACCACGTTCACTCCGGTCAATCGCGAAAAAATAACGCTCTTACCAACGTTGGGACAGCCCATTAATGCGATCTGTTTCATATCATAGTTTCTCGATAAAAATCTGTCGTGCCATTCCTCGCCCGAGTGCGATCTGCGTGCCCTCAACGTCTATGACGAACGGGCCCCGAGCCGGCTGTGTCGCTATCAACTTGACGATCTTGCCTTCCATGAGTCCCATAGTTCTGAAATGGTGCTGTCGTCCCTTACCGGGTCCTAACGCAACTATCCTCGCCCGTTCGCCGGGTAACAGCGAGATTAGCGGAACTCCGCCTCCACCTAAGTCTGCATTACGCAACTGTTTCTCAGCCATTTTATTCCGTTATACGCCCTCTTCTACTCTACAAACCTGTCAGTTCTTCTTCGGAGCGGGTGCTGATACCTCCCGCAAACAGAAGCCATCCCGCCTGGTTTAGGTTGCCCTAACTATAGCTGATATAGCTTTTAGGCACATAAATAAGCCATCCTAACATTATTCGGTATTCCCAAAAAGCCTATACCTGTTTGACCTGTCCACGGGAACCGCTCACTTTTGCTGCGCGCTTAGCCACGTCGCGAGGATGCTTTTCGGTTATGCAGAACGTTTCGAACTGCTCAAGCCATTGCGGATACTCCGGTGCTGACGTCATGAACCGCACGAAATTCTTGAGCTGCCGTATCGTTTCAGGTCTCAATTCGTGCTCGATGATGCACGCATCTTCGTCAGCGATTTTCTTTGGCACCCGCAATATTTCCAAAAATGCTCGTATCGTCTCATGGCGTTCTTTTACAACCTGCGCTACCTCTGTCCCTCTGGCGGTTAATCGCACACCCTCGTATCTCCGATACTCCACGAGGCCCCTGTCGTGCAGTCGTTTTAGCATCTCCACAACGCTTGGAGGCTTTATATCCAGGGCCACCGCGACGTCCTTTGTCCTCGTGTGGCCTTTCTCTTCCGTGATGTTCAGAATTGCCTCGAGATAATCCTCGACCTTCCTGCTGAGCATGCTCTCGTGCTATTATTAGGGTGCCCGATAAATAACCGTTTCGTGCGTATCTTCCGCTACCTTAATCTATACCATCGCACAAACGTTACTCTATCTATGATAGTTTCGAATAAGTAATGATGATTGATGAGAGAAGAAGTGGAAGGGAGGAGGTAACCTATAGATGAATGAAAAGACCATATGCTTAGACCTCGAAGGACCGTTATCACCGCAGGATAACGCATACGAGGTGATGAAGCTTCTGGGCGAGGAAGGTGCGGCTATTTTCGAGGTGATCAGTAAGTATGATGACCTTCTCTCTTTGGAGGGTCGGGAGGGCTACGAGCCGGGTGATACGCTTGCGTTAATCGTACCGTTCTTTCTGGCGCATAACATAACCGAGAAGGATATAAGGAAGGTCTCAGCGCGAGCGAGGATAATAAATGGTGCAAAGTACCTGTTTGAGCAGTTACAGGCGGAGAACTGGGACATTTATATCATCTCGACCAGTTACGAGCAGCACGCGTATAACATCGGGCAGCAACTGGGCGTCCCTGAAGACCATATTATCTGCACAACGCTGGATTTAGCGGAAATGAGGCGTGCATTACCCGAATCAGCAGTTACGTTACTAAAAGAGGCTGAAAGAGAGATAATAGCGCTTTATTCTGACCTCGAACGTGACGATACGGATCGGATAGTGAGCCGTCTGGATGAGTTCTTTTTCCGACAACTCCATGCTTTGGACTTTGATGTCTTTTCCACGCGGGTCATCGGCGGTGAGCGCAAAGCCGAAGCGATACGAATGATCGCGCAGGAGAAAGAGATTGCGTTACGGGATATTATCGCGGTTGGCGACAGCATCACTGACTATAAGATGCTGAATGAAGTTGCAGCGCACGGTGGTATCGCGGTCGTTTTTAATGGCAATGACTATGCGGTTCCGTATGCGAATGTCGGGCTTGCCTCGGTGGATATCCGGTTCCTTTATCCAGTGTGCGAGGCGTTTGCACGAAACGGTAAAGGCGCGGCGATGGAGCTGGTGACGGACTGGGAAACTGAGCGGAACACGTTTGAAGAAAAGCCTGCAACTATTCCTGATAGCGTCATTACACCAGCTATAAAGGAGTTTGTAATGACCCAACCGGGAACGATGCCGTTTCCGTATTTCCACAATCTCGAACGCGCAGACGAACGCAGAAAGAAGGAGATTATCGGGATACATAAGCAGTTCCGCATACGGGTGCGAGAAGACGCGGGTAAGCTGGGGTGAAATCTTCTGGTGGCATTTTTAGATAGCACTCCCGGCCCAACAAAGAGTCTTTGTGATTTAAGATCCAAAGGATTCATCTTTTAGTTCTGCACTGCATCGCCTTGTCAAAAATGTAGAGTACGATTATTATTTCGTTTTGCTTTTTTAAGGGTACTCATACCACCTGTCTTCCTTCAGGAACAGGCCGAGAATCGCTTCTGGAGGCGATCTTCACAGGAATGCCGCCTCCGGGGTCTCGCCTTCGCGATAATCGAGGGCGCCGTGTCTCCGGTTGTTATACCCGGTTAAAAACGCTTCGAG
>JAFGHB010000031.1 GCA_016930255.1 Methanomicrobia archaeon
GAAGCGATTCTCGGCCTGTTCCTGAAGGAGGACAAGTGGTATGAGTAACGTTAAAAAAGCAAAACGAAATAATAATCGTACTCTACAATGAAATTGAGACATTGAATAAAATAGCCAAAGCGACACCATATAAAAATCATGATTTCACTCGGTTAATCTAACAGTGAATGCCGGTATAGACCGGATATTATCGGAGACTTTATCGACAAAGGATGGCCTTATATGTGAATTATACTTTGATGAGGATAAAAGTAGACATATGATGAAATATTCACCAGAAATAATCAAGGGAGACTTTATCAACGATTCATTTAGGCTTTTAGGTTGGGGCGCGGTGACACCAAAAGAAACACCTTATTGTGCAGACATTAGCGAGAAATTGAGATCCACAGTTTTGGGTAATATGAACAAAATATACTTTTTGTCGGCATCCAGAAGAGTTTCAATGAGAGAACAAAGTGTGGCAGAAGAGCCAGATGAAGTGCATAATGGTGCTACTACTTTAGCTTTTCTTCAATATATTAGAAACAATAAACCTGATGCGTTCAGTAAGATAGTTGAACATACAAAGAAGTTTAATATCGCCGATTTAAGTACTATATTGAGCAGGGGGACGTGTACCGCAATTTTTAAGGATGATAAGCTTCCTATTAGTACGAGTATAATGGATATAGGGTTTGGTACAAATCAGATATTTTCTGCAATAGTACAGTGTTTTGGATCTCCTGCCGGTAGTACAATACTGATAGAGGAGCCTGAAATTGCCCTTCATCCACTTGCACAATCTAATCTGTTAAATATGTTCCTCGACGCCACTAAAGATGATGCTAAACAGGTTATTATTACGACTCATTATGCAAAATTATTAGACAAAATAAGAGAGGGAGCAGACAGCAAATTTGAGGAGAACGAAGTGAAAGTCTTCAAAGTGACAAAAGGAGATGAAGGGAGTGTAATACAAGATATACCACTGAAATCAATTCGATTGGATGAGGAGTTTGGATATTGAATAATTTTCAAATAAATTTCTTCTGGAAATGCGAAAGTACACTATCACACAGCATCTGGGTTTACTAAAAGCGTTAACTAAAATCAAACATTAAAATCATTTCATAGAAATTGAACGGTCAAATCGAAAAGGAGAACCAAAAAAACGGGGGTTGCTGAGTTAGTTACGACTCGTAGGAGTCCTAAAGTTCGAATCTTATCCAATCTGATGCTATTCCGTTTTTCAGCTTCGGCTAGATTTGAATGTGCTTTACCGCCAAAACCCAAATCTTTAAAAAAGTCGTTATCTGATAGTGAACCGCCACTTACAGAAACAGTCAGAGGGATGCGGATCCGGCGGTGCGAAGACGCACTCGACCTTTATTCTCGGATCGATCACCGCGGCGAACCGTTTGAATTCCTCGTAATGCATGTTTTTGCAGACGTATTCACCGAGCCCGTGCTTGAGCCGCGCCTCCTGTGGCGGGCAGTGCGGCACCGAAATCACAACTTCGTCCTCTTTCTCTTCTATCTCATACGTTATAATAGAAGACCAGGGGAATAATTTGTAAGCCGTGACAAAGCCTTTCAAGCCTTTCTCCTTGATATCAAACCGTTTCAGTATCTCTTTAGCCGCCAGTTCGGCTGACTTGCCCCAGACCTTTTCGTTAAGCTCTTCGGCAACCTCTTGATCAAATCGCTCTTCTGTATAAAGGAACCAGAACGCATCGACGACGCGGTAGTGCCAGAGTAAAAACTCGAGGTAGCTCTTGAGCTGTGCAGCGTCCATCTTCTCGAACAGGTCCGGGTCCATATCTATCTTCCAGCCTGTGATTATATTTATTGTGCCTCTACTTCTTGCTTGCCGAGCTCGAACGCGCGTCTGTTGACTTCTATATACTTCGCTTTTATCGATTCGCTAAGTGCCTCGATGAGCGTTTCCTCGTGTAACGGCACATATCTGGAGAGCGCGCCGAGCATCACGACGTTCATCGTCTGCGGCGTGCCTGCTTGCACGGCCAGCTCTGTTGCATCGAACGCTTTGACCTCTCTGCAAACTTTTCGGATCGGCGCAAGAATCGCATCCAGCGGGGGATACGTGGCCTTCCCGGTGGTAACGGTAACGGGGAGAATGGCATGCGTGTTCACCAGCGCGACACCATCTCGTGAAAGATAATGGCCGTACCGCAATGCTTCTGCAGGCTCAAGAGCGACTAATACATCTGCACCTCCGGGCGGCACCATCGGGCCGTACTCGCAGCCCAACCTGATGTGGCTTATCACGCTTCCGCCGCGCTGCGCCATCCCGTGCGTCTCCGCGCCCCGAACGGGCAGTCCGGCCTTAAGTGTCGCCGTGCCTATTACGTTTGAGATTAGGATTACGCCCTGACCGCCAACGCCGACCACCACGATGTCACACTCAGATGTCTTCATTCGACCACCTCGATAGCATCATTTTCACAGATCTGCGCACAGACCCCGCAGCCGGAGCAGAGCGCGTTGATGCGAGCACTATCACCTTCGAATTCGATCGCAGGGCAGCCAAACTGTACACACTTCTTACACCCCGTGCAGTTTGCGGTGTTAACGACGAATGGTTTTCGTCTCACACCAGCTCGTCGCGCGGTAATCATGCAGGACTGCTTCGCAATAACAACCGAAAGCCCGGGGAATTCCTTCGCTTGCGTGAAGGTCTCGATTGCTCTTTTGACGTCGTAAGGGTCTACCGTCTCGACAAAATCGGCGCCCAGTGCCCTGGCGATCGCGTCAAGCGACGCAACCGTGGTCTCCTCACCGGTGACGGTGAAGCCTGTCCCGGGATGCGGCTGATGCCCGGTCATTGCCGTCGTCGAATTGTCAAGTATAGCAACAGTTATTCGCGCCTTATTGTACGCGGCATTGAGCAATCCCGGCATTCCAGCATGGAGAAACGTCGAATCGCCGATGCTGCAGCAGATATCTCGCTCCTCGCCGCCGAACCGTATCCCGCTGGCCTGGGTTATGCTCGCACCCATACAGAGGCAAGTATCAATGGTGCCCATGCGCACGGCCAGCGTATAACAGCCTATATCGCTCGGGAAGATCGCATTCTTTCCGAATGCCTTCCGCATCGCGTAGTAGGTCGCCCGGTGGCTGCAGCCGGGGCAGAGTGCTGGCGGTCTGGGCGGTAGAATCTCGTCCGCTTCCTTCAGAGCCGGGACTTCCTCCCGCGGGCGATCGAACATCGTTGCAAGTGCATTTCTGACCAGCAAAGAATCAAACTCGCCCTCACGTGGGATGTGCCCGCTCATCTTGCCGAGAATCTTCAGATCGGGATTGTGCACCCGTGCAAAACGCTCCACGTATTCCTCTAGTACCGGCTCCAGCTCTTCGATCACCAACACCGTGCTGACATGCCGTAGAAATTCAGCGCACAGTTCTTCCGGTGGCGGAAAAGTGCCAATCCGGAGAACGGAAATATCTGCGTCCAGCTGCTTGATCGCTTCCTCTGCATAGAGTCCGGAAATACCAGAAGTAATGACTCCCAGCTCTCCTCGCAGCACGAGTCGGTTCCAGGGCAAATTGGTCAGAGCAGCTTTTATACGCTCCTGTTTCCTGAGCAACTCGGTATGACGCGGCCGGGCGTGTGCAGGGAGCATAACCCATTTAGCAGGATCCTTCACGAACTCGGGATTCGAACGCCGTTCTTTTATCTCCCCGACCTCAACATCCGCTCGGGCATGTGAGACCCGAGTGGTAGGTCTGAGGAGAACCGGCAAATCCAGCGCCTCCGAGAGTTCAAAAGCGTAAACACACATATCCTTTGCCTCCTGTGGATCTGCAGGGTCCAGACAGGGAATGCTGGCGAACTGGGCATACCGTCGTGTATCCTGCTCGTTCTGGGATGAATGACAGAAGGGGTCGTCAGCGACGATCACCACGAGTCCACCGCTCACGCCGGTGTACGCCAGGGTCATAAACGGGTCTGCAGCAACGTTCAAGCCCACGTGTTTCATGGTGGCTACAGCTCTCGTGCCCGTCCATGACGCGCCACTGGCAACTTCCAGCGCGACCTTCTCGTTCACTGACCATTCGACATGGAGATTGTGTTTCTTGGCGAACGGCGCCATGCTCTCCACGATTTCGGATGCCGGAGTCCCGGGATAGCCGGTAACGACGCCCGCACCCGCCTCGAGGATGCCTCTTGCAATCGCAGCATTTCCAAGCAGATATTCCTTCATACGTATACCCCTGTAATATTCAAGGTGATATATATAAGGGGTATTTTGATTACAGTCCAGTCTTAGAAGCAGCGTACGTAGTATGAGAAAGCACACGAAGTTTACGGTTAAAATGAAACGCGGGCGATTTTAGCTGAGTTGAGCTAACCAAGAATTAGCCGGAATCAGCGCCGCCTCTTGAACCGGTTCACATAATCGAGTCCCACCGCAAAAGCAACAGCCAGCAGCCAGAGAATTACGTCAAAGCCCGGCTCTTCTGGTGTCGGTGTCGCTGGCATTTCTGTCGGCGTCGGTATCGGTGCTGGCGTCATAATAGGTGTGGCACTCGGTGTTACAGGCGAGGGTGTAGCAGGTTTTGGTGGCAACGTCGGATCCAGCGGAAACGGGTCTTCCGAATCGATGAAGCTATCCCCGTCAGTATCGGGATTATAGGGGTCCGTTCCTTCGATGAGCTCTTTTATATCACTCCAGCTATCATTATCAGAGTCTCTCTGGATATAGCGACCATGCCCTCCACCCCCACCACCTGATGGTGGACTTATTTGGCCAGCCAACCCGTAGGTGCTGAAATGCAGCACATCCGCCCAGACATAGCCCTCGTAGTCGTTCCCGTAAAGCTCGATATCCGTTGTGTTTACGCCGATTCCAAGCACCCACGACATACTCGTCGAAAGCTCTGTCCAGCGACCCTGTGTTTCATCATACCAGTACAGTTTCAAAGTGCTCTCGTCGATGTCAGCGTCATCATCTGCATCGCCGTCGCCCGTTCGGTCCAGATCTGCCACCGTGTAGTAAATCGTTACCGTGGCCCCCGTGAGGTTACTTGTAGTCTCGTTCTGCACCGTTTCATTTACCACTATATCGAGATACCGTCCCAGGGCTTTGTCCTTTCCGGTCAAGCCCGAAGTATCAGACAGTGCGAACGGTATTGTCGAGCCGTTATATCTGCTCATTTGAACAGAGAGCGTCACCGGTTCGTCAAGAGCAGCAGCAACGACTGAATCGGTCTCCTTGAGTGTATCGATGGTATCTACTTCGAAGAAATCCTGTGGTGCTGAATAGCTCACCGTCGCCGAATCCGGTCGTATCGTCACCGTCCTGCTCTTGAGAATGTTCAGCGCTCTGTAATGATCACGCGGATAGGGATGTGAAAGCATCAAGACCGTCTGCGTTCTGTTCCAGACTCCGTACCGCACCACAAACCGGTAGGAATCTGATTCTAGCATCTGATCCAAGATCTCCCCGGAATCCGCTAGAAGATCGTGAATGAGGGCACCAACCGTTCCGTTCGCCGCATCCGGTCTGCCGACCAGCACGATATACGGCGCCTCTGAATGAGTTGTCAACAGCTCATCGAGAGAGACGATATGGAGATACGTGTAATTCAAGGACGCATTGAGTTGCTCCGCGAACTCGTCCGTATCAGCGTCTGGGTCGTAGGCGAGGTAAACGTTTTCCTCGAAGGTGGTAAAGCTGTCAAAGTCTTCCGAGTCGGGTATGCCGTCGCCGTCTGAATCGCGGCTCAGTGGATTGAGGCTCCGGTTCAGTTCGTCCCCGTCCAGGAGCCCATCGCCATCGGTATCATTCAGGAGCGGATCCAAGTGCTTGTCGATCTCTTCACTGTCGTTCACGCCATCGTTATCGCTATCCGGATTCGTCAGATTCGTATTGAAAAAGTCCTCGTGTCCGTCAATGAGCCCGTCGCCATCGGTATCAGGATTCCATGGATCTGTGCCCCATCTCTTTTCCTCACTATCGTTCAACAAATCGCCATCGGTATCCGGGAGGAGCGGATCTGAGAAATTGATCTCCTGCGAGTCGGTGAGCCCATCATCGTCGGTATCAGGCTTGGTCGGATCGGTGGTGAAGTTGAGGCCCGCATAATAGGGGAAGTAGAGTGAGAGGTTGAACTCCTCGTAATCCGAAAGCCCGTCATTGTCGGTGTCAGGTAGGAGCGGATTGCTGCCGAAGGTGATTTCCGCACCATCGTCGAGGCCATCACCATCGGTATCGTAGTGGAGAATATTCGTTCCAAGTTCATATTCAACCAGATCGGTGAGCGCATCGTCGTCGGTATCCACATCTCGCGGGTTGGATAAGTGGTTGAACTCCCCGTAATCGGTGAGCCCTTCAAGGTCCGTATCATTCATCAGCGGCTCGCTCGACACCTGAATCGTGTATGTGCCGGTCGCATTGGTAAAGGTCACGTTCCAGCCAATCGTCTCGTTGAGATCGGTCAACCCATCGCCGTCTGAATCCTTGAGGATATCCGGTAGTAACGTGTCCATAGCGAACTTCTGGATGCGGTAATTTCCGCTATCGGCGACATAGACATCGCCGACGTAACCCCACGTTCCGGTATCACCCAGATTGTAATTCTTGGCTAACCGTAAGAGCCGGTAAGGCTCGTAAACCGCCACGTCGCGGGGCTTTTTGAACTCGCCATCGCTCGTACCTTCGTACCCCAATCGTTTGAGGAACCAGCCGTCAGGAGCGAACTTCTGGATGCGATGATTATTGGTATCCGCGACATAGACGAAGCTGCCAATGTCCACCGTCACACCCTCGGGCGACGAGAAATTACCGTCTTCCGAGCCGCATCCACCCCAGTGATTGAGTAAAGTGCCGTTGTTAGAGTACTGATAAATGCCACAATCACGATTATCGACAGCCCAGACGTCCCCGTGGCTATCGACGGCTATCCCCCCAGCCCGATAGCCTAAACTCCACGATTTATTTATGAACCCTCCATCGGAGTCAAAGATCAAGATAGACATCACCTCTCCATCGTAAACATACACATTACCATCGGGGCCCACTGCCACGAGCACCGGTGATATAACTGGATCCCGCCACGAGGTAATAAACGTGCCGTTGGTATCAAACTTTGTGATGTTCCAATTACTCGGCCAACCATATGTAGTAACGTAGACATAGCCGTTGCCCACGGCCAAATCGCTCATGTACAGATGTGAAACACTAGTATCATTTACATACCAGTGTGCAAGGTACGTACCGTTAGCGTCGAACTTCAGGATCCGGGGCGTTGGAGAGGGTGGGGCCCACTCATTCGGGGTTTCCGCGACATAGACGTACCCGTCTTCGTCTATTGCTATGCTACCCGGCGTATAGGTGAAATTCCCGGTCTCGTTGCCCTCACTGCCCCATTTCAAGGTGTAATTGAACTTGGTATAGTACTTCGGTGAAGCTATATCCATAACGCCGTCGCCATCGGTATCCTTCGAGAGCGGATTGAGGAAACTGAAATATTCCATCTCGTCCTCAACGCCGTCGCCATCGCCATCAGGACGCAGTGGATCCGCGTGAACCGTGGTGTTGAACACGTACCCGCTGTAATTAACGGTAATGACCCAGCCGTTGGTCTCCATGTAATCCGAGAGTTCGTCACCGTCAGAATCCCAGAAGGACGTATTCGTGCTGTACAGGAGTTCAACCTTGTCACTCAAACCATCTCGATCCGTATCGGCGTCACGTGGGTTCGTGCCAATGTCCAGCTCATACTTATCACTCAAACCATCGCCATCGGTATCGAAAGCCCAGGGCGAGGTGCCGTTATCGCGTTCCTCAGTGTACGTGAGCCCGTCGTGGTCATGGTCGTTCTCCAGCGGTGTCATCCCGCGCCAGCGCACAAACTCGCTTATGGTTGCTGGGAAGACATCGAAGTAGAGCGTATCGATGTTGCTCGTGCTCGATCCTGTTTGACTCTCCCTGTCGCAATGCCAGCCAAATAACCACCAGCAATCGTCGTAAAAGGTTTTGTAATCGGCGACCAGTTGCACCAGCATGGGGAGATTAACGCCACTTCGCGGCCAGAGTTTGACCCACACATCATACGTATCTACTTTATGGGTCGAGTTCCAATCCGTTTTGGTAGGGTTAGGCATTGGAGTAGACCGTTCGTAGTAACCCACGCTAAAACCTAACTTATAGGAGGGTTTCACGTAACTTTGCACTATATCATTCCACCCGCCGTGTCCGGTTCGCTTCACGGTTCCTGTTATCGTGCTCTTAAACTCAATCCAGTCGCCAACGTCCAGGCCGTTATTATCAGAATCGTCAATATTCACGGACGAGTCTTTCATATCGAGTCCAACGACCTCGCTTCGCACCCGGACATCGGTAAACAAGTCGATGATCCAGCCAATCAGCATCTCCATCCAGCCCTGGCCGAAGAACAACATGGTAAGGATGTCGGATAAAATAATTATTGCAGCAAGTATCTGGCCCACAATCGGGATACATGAAATAGCATAGAGCACAATGGCAATGATGATCGTCAACGTCGCATAGAGGGTGCCGACGAAGATACCTTTATTGCTCCAGCCCGAATCGATGGCCATAGCAAAGAAGGAATAGAGTGCCAGACCAATCTCTATGACCCATCCGATAGCCTCAATGGCTTTCGTCGCCCGTTTTACCGCTTTGAGAGCGCCCGTTTCTGCCTTTGCTATCGTTTTCACCGACGCTCTCGCGAATTTCCAGCCGGAACTTCCGGCAGAGGCTGTTGCCTCTATTTTCATGAATTTGATGAAGTAATACGCGGTACCCACGCTTCTTATCGTCTCACCGATAAATTGGAGCCCGTCAATAAGCCCGTAGTCCTTGAGGTCGTTCACCACGTCCAGTCCTTCGGGATAATCGAAATCAGTCACGTCCGAACCAATGCTCGTGACCATGGTCTCACCAACATTCCAGGCGAGTACCACACTCAGCATGGTTGCCAGGTTATCAGTATCGACCCCCTGAGCCTGGCCCCAGTCCTGCATCTCGGTCACAATCGATTCTAACTCGAGTGATTCATTCGAGCTGGTGTTATACCAGTTCATCTTCATCGTCTTCGTCGTTAAAATCGGCTCGCTCCTCAGATCTATCTCAAAGGAGGTCACGGAAGCAGAGGGAAGATCATCCATGTCCTTTCGTGTAAATCGGTCTTCAAAGGCTGCAAGAATAGGAATGAGGAGATCCGGGGGTAATGACTGGAGCACATTTGGTGTCATATTACTCGCGACCTCCATTAAGGCTTCATCCTGGTGCGCGAAGGACCGGATTGTTGAGTTTACCGTTACATTATGCTCGAGGAGGTCGGCTGGCATATCAGCGACGCGAGTCGTGGCATTCCGCACGAAATCGTACGCGAGCACGAAGCCCGCCTCAAGTGTCTCGTTCTTATCGGCGCTATAAAACAAGCCGACGTCAGAGCCCGAGCTCTCTTCCACGCTGAACCCGGTAAGCGTAAAGTTTTCATAGTAGTGGCCGAACGTTATAGTATCAGAGTCTACAACTTCGCCCTGATCAAGCCGTACAAAGGTTTCCCAGTCACCGATGGCGCTGCTATCCGCAACGAGCGTGCTGTTTACCGTATCGACACGGACGTACAGGCCATTATGCGCTTTTAACGCTGTTTTATTGCTATCACCGTCAACCTCGACGAGTTCAAACTTTTCCCAGTCGCCGACGGCAGTACTCTTCGCAATGAGCGTCCCGCCACGCTCGGTATCGGCACGGACATAGAGCCCATTATGCGCTTTGAGCGCGATCGTATCCTCACTCACGTCACGCAGTGTAAAATTCTCCCAATTGCCCGTTACATTGCTGTCGGCAACGAGCGTGCCATTGCTTTCGTTATCAGCGCGGACATAAAATCCGTTTTGCGCTCTCAAGGCTATCGAATCACGCTTCTCGTCGCTGGCTCCGCTGATCATCCAGATCAGCCGTGCGTCTGCCGAAATCTCCAGTGGTGCGGGTGCGGGATAAAACATCCGCCCTCGCATGGCCACAGGGGCTCCATAATCCTGGTCAGGTGAAAGGGGAACAAGCGCTTTATTCCCACTGACTGAGATGCCGTAATCCGTTACCGAAGACTGGTTTGGCGCAGTATTGACCGTTAACTCAAGCAGAGGAGTGACATGGACATCCGCTTTGGAGTCGTCGAGGTCCTTAATGTTCCCCCGGCTGTCTTTGTCGCGCCAGTCCCACGTCTGGCCCGGCATATACAGGAGATACGCATCTTCCGGCTGGATCTGGAAGTTGATATACGTGATATTCCCTGTGGTTTTGATATCGAAATGGAAGCTGCTGCTGAGATTGGAATAGGAAAACGGGGACATATCCATCGCGTCAATGACGCCGTCACCGTCATTGTCGAAATCCCACGCATTGGGGAACCCGTCACCATCGGCATCAAGCGAGACATTGTGCACTTCAAAATAATCAGGAAGGCCGTCGTAGTTGGAATCTGGTTTCAGCGGATCAGTTGAATAAATCAAGAGTTCATCTGAATCGTTGAGACGGTCGAAGTCCGTATCCGTGTCGTTCATATCCGTGCCGAGGACCGCTTCGACCGGATCGTACAAGCCATCGCCGTCCGTATCGGTTCGGTTAGCAACGGGCGTTGCATTTTGCAGTGCAACAACGTCCATCCCGTTATTCTGCTGCTGATTCGCCGCGGCGCGCATTTCTCCGAGCGCACTCAAAGCGGAAGCGGTGGCGGGTGTGAGAGAAGAGAGCTCTGGTTTTGAATCCCGATGCAACGAGGTCTCAGCGGGTCGGGCTATGGCGGGCTGCAAAGCTGCTGCTAGCAACACAACAACTGCAAAGATCGCGAAGATATAGTTTGGTTTATACATGCGCGCTCCAGGTTTAGCACACCGCCAGCCTTCAGGAGACTTCGCTGATCTTAACGGTTTATCATAGTTTGCCCTCTATGGCGATCGGGGCGAAGGCGCTTTTGGAGAGCGTTATATCGTCAGATTTTGTGCTTGGTGGGAAAAAAGTTCTGCTCCTATTTAAAACTTTCGCTTCGTCTGGTTTTGCACTTTTAATCGGCCAAAAATGGCATTAAAAATGCAAAGCCGCTTCGTCTTTATTCCGCTTTATGGGTTCCGCTATTTCTCCTCGTCTACTTCCAAACTTTCCTGTACCTCTTCCCCTTCCTTCCATGCACTCGATCTATGATTGATGCGAGCATCCCCCGCTTACAGCACTCGAGCGACTCGATCTTTTCTCGTCTCTTCAGACGTGACTGTATTCCCAAGAGTATCCCTGTTTTTCTTCCTCCCTGCGTCCTGTAAACGACTGCTGCGACTATTCCGGCAGTGACCAGTGCAATCAGTGCGATAAGCAAGATAGAACGACTTCTCGTCGAACCGGGCGCTCCTTCCGGTAGTTCTTCTGTTACCGATGGTGTAGGATATGCCGCCCGGGATGCTCCTTCCGGTGCCCCTTCTGATACCTCTCCGAGTTCCTCTTCTCCCGCGAAGAGTACGATGGTGGAAAAATGATTCATCCTTGTGGTTGCTGTACTCTCAACGATTGTGGTCTCAAGTGCCCTCCATCTACCCGTTTCGTACGTGTAAATCAGCGGTGTTCTTCCTTCAAAGTCCGCAGGGTCAAAGGTTATAGCACTCCTCACTGGCTGGCTGAACGTCGCACCATCCGGACCGATATCATACGCATAACCGACGTACGTGACGCCCGCTGGAACTCCCACAGCCACGGGTAAGACCGCCAGTCGAGTTATGGAGACCCCTGTTAAAGCTTGCTCATTCGCATCTCGTGCGATGGTTCTCTCCCATATCGTGACGCTTGCTTTCCCATCTACGGACGTTGCGATACTCGTTGTAATAACGGTTCCTGTTGTGGTCACGAGAAGGGGTGTGGTACACGTCTCTCCTGTAATCGTTACCCGTTTTCCTCTACCTCGTTTGTCACCTCGTTCCGAAGCCGCAGACGTGATGGTAAGCGTTACAGCATCCTGATCAGATAACGTCGTATCGTTTTCCGGGTAGTGCCCACACACAGTCGCGTTGTTCATAATGGCTCCGCTGCGACCCGTCACGTTCGCATCGTACACAATGGTCCTCTCCTCGGATAGATTCAGTGATGCAAAGGCCCAGGTATAATTGTCAACAGTAGCAGAGGGTTCAAACGGTGCGATCGTACCCACATACTCCAGGCTCGCCGGTAAATAATCTGAGACGGTTACGTTGGTCAAATTGCAGCAGGATCCGCTGTTCCGCACCCGTAACGTGAACCGAACGGTATCATTATGATTCACCTCCGTTTGATCTACCCACGCGGTGCTGTCCCATACCGTTTTCTCTATTGTTATCCCCGGTTCGGGAATCAGGAACACGCTTGCATTGTCTTTATCAGAAACACACAAGCCACTGGTTTGGTTAATTCCGGTTACGTTAACCTCACTTGCATACTCGCCCGCATGCCCTATTACCTTAGCATCAAAGAAGATCTCATGTGATGCCCCCGGGTCAAGCGAGAAATTCCACCATATCGTTTCGTTCTCTGCATCCTTGCCTGTTTCCTTAGGGGAGGCGTCATTAGCCCATTCCAAACTATCTGGAAGCGTATCGTACATCACCGCATCAAGGAGACAAGCACCGGTATTCTTAACGGTTACTTTAAATGTCACACTTTCCTCGGGACGGGCGGTAACCCGGTTCACATAACCCGCGGTGGCATTCTTCACCGTCATGTTGACCGTGATATTGGGCTGAAATATCCCTGGATTAATGCACACCCAGGGCGTCTCATCATTGAGCATCCCTAACGCACTTGCATATCCGCGTAGGCACAAGCTCCCACCGGTGAGAACTAAACTCGCGTTGGTGATACCCATTTCAATTATCCCTGGTTTGGTGTTATTGTCGCTGAAAGCACCCTCAGCATGAACAACGGGTATTGTCGTACCGTTTCTGTATTGTGCGGTGACTGCATTACTTGTATATTCTATACGATACTCTCTCATGTGATCGTTGGTGGTATCCAGGTCTAAACCATAGGTCTCATTTGCTGTGCCACTTATACCAGGATAATCGGCGAAAACATAGGTATTGTTATGGTTCCACCCGTTCCCATCGGTATCCCCGGCAACGCCTGAGGTTTGCATCATGAGATACAGGTTATCCTCTTTGTTGTTGTAGCAGCACCAAACGCCGGTTAGGTCGTAGCCGGTTTCGAACGGAATCGTATCCATCTCAGGATCTTCAATCAATTTAGGCGTGGAATCCCAATCACTCGCGTCTCCGTCCACGCTAATAGTACACGGTAAGGCCGCCGCGTTTCCTATGGAAAGGGCTAACAGGAAAATCACGAATACCATGATAAAACTTCCGTTGTTCCTGCCCGCTCCGCTTCGTTCAATAACTCTCAAATACCGCTTTGGCTTACCCATCGCCGCCCTTCCCTTCTTTCTTCCGCGCCAGCTTTTGGTTATCTCAACGTGCACCTATAGTGTATACCTATATTTAAATATGCTTACTTTCCACTGCAATTGCGGGTGAGTCATTGCTTCCTATGAGGATACGATCTGGCCAATTACTTTATCTCTCATGTCAGGAATGCAAGTGCTCAAAAATCCGTGGTCACACGCCTTCCCACTTCGGGTATCGGATCGTGAGGTGAACAGGAATTAAACGATTCGCTTACGTTCATCCTATGTTCACCTATCCGCAAACTTCTTTTACACGGAGACGGTATGAGTGAGTATACAGACCCAGAATCAGAGGGATAGAGATGGAACGAAAGACTAAGAATGCGTTCTCCGAGCATCTGTTTGAATATCGTGCGGTGGAAAAGAGAAAGCTGCTGCTATCGCTCTCTATTACGTCGGTTGTGATGGTTGTTGAAGTGATTGGTGGCATTCTGACCAACAGTATTGCACTGATCAGCGATGCGGGGCATATGTTTACGCATTCGTTCGCGATTGGCATAAGCCTTATAGCGATACAGATAGCTCGCAAGCCGCCCTGCCATCATCGGACATTTGGCTTGTACCGGGCAGAGATATTAGCGGCCTTCATCAACGGGTTATTTCTCATTCTGGTAGTGGGCATCATCGTGTACGAAGCGATACTCCGAATTGTCCATCCACGGGAAGTGCTCGGGCTCCAGATGTTCGTGATTGCGCTCGTTGGCCTCGTGGTAAACGTAGCAAGTATCCTCATACTTCGCGGCAGCACAACCGATCTCAACGTACGGAGCGTGTTTTACCATCTCATTGGAGATGCTGCTTCGTCGATCGGCATCGTTATAGCAGCCGTGGTCATTTTTTATACCATGTGGAATATCGTGGATCCGCTCGTCAGCATGGGCATATCCGCGCTTATCCTGTATTGGGCCTGGGGGATCCTGAAAGAGTCGAGCAGAATCTTATTGGAGCTGGCACCCACAGGAATGAATATTGCTATCATCGGTGACGATTTGAAGACCACGTTTCCGGAGATCGAAGAGCTTTATAACGTGCATCTCTGGGCTATCACGCCTGATATGCTTGTCTTCTCCGCCCACATAAAGTTACCAAGCGCCATCGTAGCGAGTGATCACGGGGAGCTCCTAGCACGAATCACTAACCATCTTGCCGAAAACTATCGCATCATCGAATCCACACTTCAGATAGCGTCTGACTACGAACCCGAGGTCTGTAGGATTCCATAACTAACTCACCCGGTTAACGGCCGCGAGGATTGCCCGACGAAGGATTCCTGCACGTAGCAGGTGGATGTGCGATAACCGAGAAAAGAAGAAAGCCACGATACCACGCTTAGAGCTTAAGCCTCAGCACCCACTGGTAATCCGAATTTATTGGAATAGCATGAAAAACATCGCGATATAGGGGATATACGAGACTTATACGCGATTCATAGATATACCGAAGCACTGGGCAAGAGTTAACTTTAAATACCGAGTTCCCCTATATCTTTTTGGGGTGATGAGAATGGATGCAGAAGTCATAGAAAAACTAGCTGCGTTGATTACCGCGGCTTTCGGATTAGTTGCAGCACTTGCGTGGAATGGGGCAATACTTGCCATCTTTAAAGCAATATTTGGTACATCAGAGACAATTGGAGCGTTGTTGGTGTATGCAGTTGTGGTTACCATCATTGCGGTGTATGCAACAATCAAAATAGGGAGAGTTGCTGAAGCAGCAAAAAAATAACTTCTCCCTTTTTCTTTTTTATATTTTAGCTGGCGGTGAAACGGTATCGAGCTTTGAGACGGGGATAGTCGTTACAGTCAGCAGCGGATAGTGCACGAAGAAGCTATGCCTGCAAGTATAGGCATTATGAATACAGCTCCAATCGGTGCGCCCTCGATCAATGAATGAGGCTTTTAATCCAGATCCATCAGCGTATAGTCCCGACTTCCCATTCTTTGCTTTCCCGCGATGCTGAATTGAAGCTCGCCGTTGATGTTCAGGGCTTCGCATAGCACATCCCGTCCGGCGGCTTCTCTTATAAGATCGTACGAGGCTTGCTCGATGCTGAGGATATCGCGGGATGCAAGCGCGCCGAGATCGGGAACGAGAGGTTTTTGTTGGAAGGTGCAATCGCACATTGCGGTTACATCGGTAAGGAAATTAATGAAACAGCTATTGCGATTGAATTTTTTGGTGACCGCATGAGCAGCGTCAACCAACGCTGTTAGGTAGTCCTCGAACCATCCTTCTGGTTGATGCATCGCGCCCGTTGGACAGGTTTTGACACAGCGAGCACAGCCGACGCACCCCGTGCGATCGATTACCGGGAAATCGTCCATGTGGATTACTGAATACGGACAGGTTTCGATGCAGGTTCCGCACGTATCGCACGTTTCAGTATCCACTTCCGGTATCGAGAAGTGATGCACTGCGCGCTTGCCGTTCTTTGTGGTGCAGCCCATGCCGAGATTCTTTAGAGCGCCCGCATAGCCAACGGTTATATGGCCAGTGCAGTGCGTTACCGTAACCAGATAGTCGGCTTCGTAGATCGCCTGTCCAAGTTCGATTTGTTTTACGAGTGCCCCACCGGTTTTGACCCTGATGCCACTCTCGCCCGTCAGGCCGTCTGCAATGATCACGGGCGCACCAATAGTCGAGAAGTTGAACCCGTTCTGCCGTGCCGTTTTGAGGTAGCCGACGGCATTGTATCGTCCGCGCGGGTATAAGGTGGTCGTGTCGGTCAGGAAGGGATTCCCTCCCGCGTCTTTGATCGCCGTCACGATCTCACGCACAAAGGCAGGCCGGATGAAGCGATAATTGATCAGCTCGCCCATATGCAGCTTCACGGCAACCAGCGAGCCTTTTTCTATTCCGGAAACCATCTGGAACAAGTCCCTCAGCCGTGAGGGTTTGCCCAGCTCCGCAAGCCTGTAAACTTCGGTCATGTCCAGTAAAAATGTAACACTTGATTTCTTTTAAGAGCTTCCACTTTCGATGCTGATTATCTCCTGCTTGACTGACTGCCCGAAAAAGAGCCTGCACTAACTAAAAATCAGTCAGCCGTTTCTGCCGTAATATCCGGCTGAGCGCTTCGAAATCTTTCAAGCGAGACGGCATCTCTTCCTGTGCACGTAATCGAGCATCGATATACGTGAGCGCTCCTTTTTGGGTATCAAACTTCTCACCTCGGTGTCTAAACGCGTCGCGTGCGGTTTCGCGTACCACCCATACACCGAGCGGAACGGAATACTGCGGCGATATTTCCCGGAAGACCACGACGCCAGCTTGCCGCCGCATCCTGTGCAACGCTTCTGCAACGCCCAATCGTGCCGCGTAATAGCCACCGCCTTCTTTCTCCGCGTACCGTTTCCGGCCTTTGAAGCCTTCGTAATCTTCAACGATTACCGGTCGCGGGTTCCGCGCATCGCTCCACACAGAACCCGGGAACCACGCCTCGAAGTTCTCGTACTCGAACAGAGACGGCATCAGCAGCACCAGAAAGTGGTTGTCCATGTACGACGATTCGTAGACGTAATAGGAGTCAACGGTCGGGAATTCTTTGATTTCCGGTGCCAGCTTCTTGAAGATGATGTCGTCCGTGGCCGTAATGCTCCAGCGCGTCGGCACCATCCTTTGCGCTTGGCTCAAGCCTAAAGCGCCCGATGACAGGATCGTGGATACTTTGTAGACGTCCAGGCCAAGGCCGTAGAGGCTATGAGCGGCCTCGACTGCTTTGATATCGTCCGAGACAATACGGTCGACTTGCTTTGGGATCTTCGGGTTCTCGGCAACGTGCATCTTCTCTACGTTCACGCTCGCACCGATCGGCCGCATCATATCAGAGAACGTGAGGTTAACCGACGGTTTGCTCTTGAATGCGAGTTCGACGTCGACCGGCTTTGTGGCAAGCGCGAGTTCGGTCAGGTCCGTCACAAAGTTTGATTTCGATTTGATATGCTCCCCGTGCTTCGAGCGTAACGTAGCACTGTGTAATTCCACGATATCGTCCATGCCGAGTCCCTGCGCGAACCACTGGCTCGGCTCTTCGAATCGGCCGAGTTCTATTCCCGCGTCCTTGGGCTCTAACACCGACATCGGGCCCACGCGTACGTTGGGGTAGCCGATTCTGCCGACGAAGATGGAGGTGGAGGGCCCGAAATACTCCGTCTTATTGGCGAACTCGGTATACTTCGTTCGTTTCCGTAGCGCGGCGAGTAACGGACAGGAATTGCGGCCACATAACAACCGCGAGCCCTTGCAGACGATGCATACGCGATACATTAGTTCACTCCCGTGATATTTCGGTAACAGTCGTAGTTCTTAGATTACCGCAAGCGCATAATTAAGTTCGATTTTTTCAGCGGTCAGAAAATTACAGTACATTGATGAAAATAAGCGAAAGTTTTATATTTGAGCGGTGATTTTTGGATTTAAACGGAGAGTACCAAAATTTCAAATGCTACCAAAATGGTGAAAAACAAGTCCTCTAAGAAATCGGATTCAACAAAGACTTCAAGGGGAAAAGCGGCAGTCCAAAAGGGTGCCAAGTTTGAAGATACCGTAGCGGGTTTATATCGCCTACTTGGAGCGGAGGTTGTCCAGAATATCGAGATCTGCCAGAAAAAGGTAGACATTCTTGCTACATTTCGACTTCCCGGTAGTCCTACGGGACATCGTGTGATCGTTGAGTGCAAGGACGAAAAGAAAGCTGTTGCGCAAAATCAACGAGTAATGCAATTTAAAGGGCTCTTAGATACCGCTAGGCAAACTGGTGATGCTGATTCAGCAGAGATCATTACACGAGTTCCATGTAGCGATCAAGCAAAGGGTTTTGCTCGCGAATCCGGAATTGCACTCCTCACTTACGAGGAAAAGATAGCGCAACTCATTGATTTCTCTTCGTATCTTGAAGGCATAGTTGATAGATTCGAAAAGGGAGACCCAAGACGACCAAGTGAACCTCCACTGGGAGCATATTACGTCGACTTAAGTGCGGAACATGGTTACGGAGAAAAGACTGAAAAAATTCCTGTTATTGACGATTACATAAAGCAATGGTTGGAGCACAACGGTACGCAACAACATTTGGCCATTTTAGGTGAATACGGTACCGGAAAAACTTCGTGGTGTCAGAAACTGGCACATGATCTGGCCGCTTCGTATTTAAAAACGCCGGGTTCCTCCAGAATCCCAATTCTGTTTAATCTTCGTGAATTTACTAAGACCTTGAAACTGGAGTCTCTTGTTACTTCTTTTCTCGATGAGGAGTGTGGAGCTATTAATCCACGGTTCAAATTGTTCCAGGCCATGAACGACGCGGGTATCTTTCTCCTTGTTTTTGATGGCTTTGATGAGATGGCGGTAAGAGTAGACGTAGACACACTGGAAATGAATCTTCAAGAGATCGAGAAACTCGCGGCATCTCCGAAGAGCAAGGTTATCCTTACCAGTAGACTCGAATATTTTATCAGCGGTGAAGAGGAGAAGAAAGCTCTTCGTCCAAAAGGGGAACTGCTCGCAGCTCGGGAGACCGAGTATAGACCGTTAAGAATTAAGCCGTGGGACGACGAACAGGTAAATTCCTTCTTAAAAAAGAGAGTCCCATTGATTGAAGAAGCTGTGCAGCCCTGGACCTATTATCGCGACCGTATACGAGAGATTGAAGGGCTATCTGATCTTTCCAGACGTCCCGTGCTTTTAGAAATGATTGCGAAAACCTTGCCTCAACTAATTACAAGTGGTAAGTCGATTAATCGTCCAAATTTGTACGAGACGTATCTCATGGGAGAAATCAAACGACAGAAAATTTTGAAAAAGAGGACTCTCTTTCTTCCAGAACCTGCTCGTTTTTCCCTACTTAAACACTTAGCTCTAGATTTTTTTGTTGGTGACATCTCTGCGATTACGTTCACCGATGCATTAAAGCACGTAGCGGAAGTTATTAATCCCCCCAAAGGTGACCTGGAAGCCTATACCAGGGAGTTTCTCACCTGCTCATTTTTGATTCGCGAAGGTGACGAATATCAGTTTTCCCATAGGTCAATCATGGAGTATCTGATTGCAAGGGGATTGATAGAAGAAATCGAGAATGATACGCCTTATGCGTTCAAACAAGGACGGTTAGAACCTGTGGTTACCGCGTTTTTAGCGGAGTTAAATCCTAACATAGAAACCCTCTGGAACTGGATAGAATCCACAAAGACAGGAGCGGAAGAGGATATTAAATACCTTGGTGGCAACGCAGTTACTCTGCTTTGTCACATGGATCGAGCGGCATTAGCAGGAAAGGATCTATCAGGGGCCGTTTTATTCGGAGCTAATTTAAGTTCAGCAGATTTGAGAGAAGCTAATTTTAATAGTTGTGCTTTGAGCAATGTTGATTTTACCAAAGCGTTGTTCTATGAAAAAGATCTGACATCTGCGAAACGGATTCAAATTTCTTTGTATGTTTTTGGAGATTTTGTAGAAATAAACAAATCAAGAACGGAAGCTTATACAAGTATTAGAGAAATGGACGATCAAGTGACTAGTAAGATTCATTCAAGTTTTAAAGTAAAGGTTTTTAGGATTTATGATACTATAGACTCAGAAAACTATTTTGGACTCATAGAATTCAAATTAAATGATATTGGTTCCCTAAACTCGGTTAAGAGTGAAGTTGCCACTCTATCGTGGGTGAAGGTAGTTTCAATTTATGCCGATGAACTTGAAAAACTCTTTGAATTACTTCCAAAATCCTTAAAATATCAAATTAAGGAAAAAATGGATTTGCTTTGGTTCTTAAGGTGATTTGCAGAAAATCAGAAATCCTAGAAAATACAAAAATGCAAAAAGCAACCTTCGGCGCAGGCTGTTTCTGGGGCGTTGAAGCCGCTCATTCTGAAAAAACGCGCCAAATCATTCCTCGTTAAGGATCGGTTTTACCCAATATTAGCACCGCTGCACGCACGGTTAGTGAGTGATTGATTGATCGGTCCGAAACCTTTTGAAGACAGGCTACAGAACATAGAACCCCAAAAGCTGGCTGAGTACGATAACAATCAACACAATGAGTCCTATGCCGATAGCAATTTTGAGTAATTTCAGCGAGATTTTCACTACCAGAACCAGGATTGAGAGCGCAATAAAAAGAATGAGTAAGCCGATAAGCCAACCTATGCCCATGGTGATCCCACTTCTATAATGATGCTCCTCACATAAATATCTACCGTAAGGCTCTACCCGTGCTCCCAACAACAGCCTTTTCGATTTCTCTCCGTCTCCTTCCTTCATCGGCCTTTGAGCACCCTCCTGCTGCCGCGGTAGCCGTTCTGAGCATTTTGAAATGGACTGCACCTGAAAAATCCTGGTCGAACTCCGCCAGAGAGATAAGCTTATTTCACGGCAAAGCCATAGAAATACCGGGAGGAAAATTGATCATGCTTGACCTCTTGCGAAAGCGGCGCAGTATTCGTAAGTATAAGGATGAGCCTATCGAGCCCGAGCAGATCGAACTGCTGAAGGAGGCGGCCGTCCGATCGCCCACCTCGCGTAATTTCAGACCCTGGCGCTTTCTCTTCGTGACTGAGAAAACGAAGCTGGCAGCACTCTCACGAGCAAAGCCCAGCGGTTCGAGCTTCTTGAGAGGTGCAGCTTTGGGCGTCCTGGTCTGCGCAGACGAGCACGAATCGGACGTCTGGATCGAGGACTGCTCTATCGCGTCCATTATCCTGCAACTCACCGGTCAGAGCCTGGGGATGGGCTCCTGCTGGATCCAGATACGGAAACGGATGCATGACGACACCGCAACCGCCGAAGAGTACGTCAAGAGCGTGCTCGGGTTACCGGCGACCCTGCGAGTGGAATCGATCATCGCCTTCGGCTACTCGGACGAGGCGAAGCCGCCCATTCCTAAAGAGCAGCTCGAATACAGCAAAATCCTCGATACGAAGTGATTCGCGGCCACTATCTTTGCTTGCTCCTGTTGGCCGCTAGGTATAACCCCATGGCAAAACACGCTATGCCGATACCGGTAAACCCTGTGGTCTCCACAGACAACCCCACTGCGTAATCAATCGCACTGAGCACAATGAGCATAAATCCGAATAGCGCAAAGCCTAATCCTAACAAACTTCGGGGTTCTCGCTTCTTCATACTTTTTAAGCTACATCCAGCCCATATAAAATCTATTTCTGAGAGGGCAAGACCAAACGAGCCAAATTGGTAAAGCGGGCGAAGAACAGGTTCATAAGCGGTGCAGTTGTTATCGTAGTTATACCCTTATCGGAGTTTGAACGATCGATCGCATGTTTACCAAACAATTTTCAAAGGAAATCGAAGCACTCTTCGCGAATTCCGAAGACATCTATCTCCGATACCGCGTTCTCGTACGAGCAGCTCAACGAGCTGCCGGAACCCGTGCAGCGATATTTCAAACGCTCGTTAAAGGCAGAACAGCCGTACATCAGCTATGCGCGGTTCAGAGTGACGGAGATCGAATTTAACAAGCCAGAACGATTCGAGTAGTATGCCGCCCGCGCCTTGACGTTTGTTTACACGTAACCCGCAGTACCGCATGCAATACAAATCCTTAAATTAATCGGCAAACAACCGACTTATTAGGAGGAGGTATGAATGGAAGAAATAAGTATTGTTGAGGTAAAGCCGCAGCTGGTGCTCGGCATGCGGAAGAGAGGGCCGTACGGGACAATCGCAACGCTGATTCAGCAGCTCTGTGAATTCGCTTTTGCGCACGGGGTTCAAATGATAGGGCCTCCGATCTTCATCTGTCATGAGATGACGCCCGAGCAGGCTATGGAGGCCAATGAAGCGGGAACTGCGGATGTCGAGGTCGCAATTTCGATCGCAGAAAAGGTGGAGGGGACTGCGGAGATCAAGTGCTACGAACTGCCCGGCGGTAAAATGGCAAAGACCAGTCATAAAGGCCCCTATGAAGAGTGTGGCCCAACCTACGAGAAACTCTTCGCTTGGCTCGCAGCGAACGGAAAAAAGATCGTAGGACCGACCAGAGAGCTATATTTGAACGATCCGCACGAAGTCCCGCAGGAAGAGATACTAACCGAAATATTCGCGCCTGTAGAATAACGGAACACATAAAATTCAGTACTTCCGGTCTCCCGAATAGCTTATAATGTGGACGTGAGTGCTGAGCTGCCACTACGTATCCACCTCACCAGCATTATCAGAACGAAGTATGAAATCGTAGGTGTGGCACTAAAATGGCACTGTATCCTGCAGAATTGAAATGAAAATAAAAGATATAAGTGTAGAAATCAGTTATTCGTACCATAAGTTGATTTAAAAGGCTAGCTTAGCTGGCTAAGAGAAGGAGCCTAACTAAAATGGCGGCCGAGCCCGAACCTCAAAGCAGATGGATGTATGTCTCGATCGTGCTTATAGTAATCCTCATCGCCCAACTGGGTTTGCTCTCTTACGTAATGCTCGATCTCCAGCGGACTATTTCGGAACTCCAAAGTGAACAAGATTCGATTCAGCCAGAGCCTGCGGCAAGCCGTTCGACTATAAGTCAGCCTTCAACTAACTTAACCCCTGTTCAGATTTACGACTTGTCGCAGGATTCAGTCGTGCTGATCACGGTAAAGTGGCAGACGCTCGCGGGTTTGGAGCCTGTTTCGAGCGGATCCGGTTTCGTTTACGATACCGAAGGACACATCATCACCAACAATCACGTGGTTGAGGACGCAGATGCGATCGATGTTACGTTCAGCGACGGAACGATAGTACCTGCGGAGCTCGTAGGGGCTGATCCGTACAGTGACCTGGCGGTTATTCGCGTGGACAGCAACTCGCCCGAACTGCTTCATCCTCTTCCCGTAGGGAACTCATCCGAGCTTCTCGTAGGCGAAGAGGTCATGGCTATCGGGAATCCGTTTGGCTTGAGCAATTCGATGAGTCTCGGAATCGTAAGTCAACTGGGCCGGGAGCTTGACGCTCCTCGCAATTACAAAATTGTGGATGTTGTTCAAGTGGATGCGGCGATAAATCCGGGCAATTCCGGAGGGCCGCTGATGAATATGCGCGGTGAAGTGGTTGGGGTGAACACGGCCATAATTGAAGGTTCGGTTGGCGTTGGATTCGCTATTCCGTCGGATACGGTGAGCCGAGAAGCGCCAGAGCTCATTCAAACCGGTACCTACGAGCACCCCTGGCTTGGCATCTCCTCGGTGGATCTTGACCCTGATATAGCCGAGACCATCGGTCTGAACATTACGAAGGGCACCATAGTTGTCGGTGTCGTTCCCGACAGCCCCGCTGAGGCCGCGGGCATTAAAGCGGCCAATCAAACAACCACTGCTGACGGAAGAACGGTTACGCTCGGCGGCGACGTTATCGTTGGAATTGATAAGGTAACCGTGCGAAAACTCATTGATATGGTGGTATATATCGAGCGGAACAAGAAACCCGGCGATATCGTAACGCTGGAAATCATCCGAAACGGCGAACTCATCGATCTCGAACTCGTCCTTGGCGAAAGGCCGTCACTGTAGGCCCATGACGAGCGGTTTTGACCTGAAACATTCATCAAACAAGCCATTTTTTCTTTCTTTTCTTTTCAAACGTTCTTACACTTTCTTTTCAAAAAGAACCTGTACTAGGAAACGTCGTTCTTTCAGCAGTATTCTTTTGATAACCCTTTTCTATCTTATTTCTTTTCTTTGATCAAACTTTCTTTTTAAAAGAAAGTTTGAATGATCATAGGAATAGACGATACGGATTCGAGGAACGGAATGTGCACCACGTATCTCTGTGCCGTTTTAGTTGACGAGCTGAAGGTGTACGGAGATGTTTCAACACCGCGATTGGTACGACTTAATCCCTGCATTCCGTTTAAAACGCGCGGCAACGGCGCGGTATCCTTCGAGGTTGTCGTACCTGCAGAAAAAGAGGAAAACGTAAAGGAGTTCGTCACGTCTCATGTCTGTGAGCTCTCAGAGGTGGACGAGGAAGAGACAAACCCTGGCGTGGTCTTTATTGATAATGCAGCTTTATACGCGCTGCGTGACAGCGCCGGTAAGAACGAGCGCAAGCTGCTGATTGACTTTTACGAAACGGCGGTGCGAGACGTCGTGAAGCTGAAACACGCGTATGACATCATCGCGGAATTGCAGCTCGATTATTTCGGCTTAAAGAATAAGAGAGGCCTTATAGGCGCTTTGGCGGCAGCTGCGTTTCTAACGGTGCAGACGCGTGAACCTGCGTATTTCGATTGCACGTACGAGCTGATCGTTTATCGTGAGAAGGAACGCTGGGGCACGTCGCGGCTTATCGGCGAAGCGAGCGTGTGGAATGCGAATGAAGCCACCTATCCTCTGACCTGGGATACGGTAGACCACGCGAATAAGAAGATAGTTTGCGCACCGCATTCACCCTGCCCCGTCCTCTTCGGGATACGCGGTGATAGCGTAGACGCGCTCTACGACACGCGTGAACTGATACAGGCAGAGCCTGCGGAGCGTGAAATGCTGTTCGTCACGAACCAGGGCACGGATTCGCATTTGATTACGGCGTGTAAAGAAGTAAATGCTACGCTGGACGACTACCACTCGTATATTTTAGACGGTGTAGTAGAGTCCAATCCCAGAACAATTGTAGGAGGGCACGTGGTCTTTGTGCTTGCGTTTACACTTTCGCTTACGCATCCAGGAGAACCGAAGGATCGTATCGACTGCATCGCGTACGAGCCGACGAAGAACTTCCGTGATATTATCCGGAAGTTGCGGCTTGGCGATGAAGTCAAAGTCTACGGGTCGTTCAAGGACAGGACAATCAATCTAGAGAAGATAGAGCTGCGGAAATTGAACGTAAAAGCAGAAGTGAATCCGCGATGCGCGCAATGCGGCAAGCGGATGGAATCCGCGGGGAAATCGCAGGGCTACCGGTGCAAGCGGTGCAAGACGTATAGCACCGATAAGGAAGTTCAAATAGTGGAACGGGAGATAGAAGAGGGCTTATATGAAGTCCCCCCGGTTGCACGGCGACATATCTCGAAACCGTTGATCCGTCTGCGTATGAAGGAAGGATTCAGTAACTATCATCCAAGCAGATGAGCTTTTCACCTGCAAGCAAAAGCTCATAAAGCCCCATCCTCGCCCCTCCGAATGAATTCGGGTGCATCATTTAGCCGATAGCGGAGACATTTCTCTCAGTTGAGATAATGATATTCTTTTGTTACTGGGTCTATAGCTATCTTTTTCCCTTCAAGTTTTGCATCATATCCGGGATAACCATATTCCCCAGCCGTTGCATCAAGAACTATACATTTTTGATTATCTAATTCATAGTATGATATTTTTTGATTTGGAAGAAATTCATAGGGGGATAAATAAAAATAAAATTTTATTTTCAAATCAACGGTAGCGTCCTTATTGGAAAATAGCCCTAAATTTCCATTCTTTAAAATCAAACCTCCGTAATTTGTCAAACCATCACACGAATCGCTAATTTGTAGAATATCTTGATTTTGACATGATGGATAATGTTTGAATGTCTGCCCCTCAGACATTGATTCAAATTCGGCTCTTGACGGAACTACATAAATTGTTAGCGGCTGAGATGAAGATACATCATACTTTATCTTCATATACTCAATTGGTGAAGTAAATTTAGAGCCATCCCCACCGCAATAATACACACGTTCCTCTTTTAAAACAAATGTTTGTTGTTTTTCCTCCACAACAAAAAGATTACCATTCTCTATAACCACTTTCCGATTCTCTTTTTGACCGAGATCTTTTGATACTTGAGTTATTATAGACTCTTCAATATATTGCCACAAATCCTCGGTATCTACCCCACATGCCAAACAATATGCATGTGTGTCTGTTAAAACAAGATACGTTTTTATCCCAAGATTCTCTAAAAGAGAACTAAGCAAAATTGTTAAATCTTCACAATCACCACCTTTTATTTTCATTGTATCCTGAGGTGATTGAATGTATTCCCCCGCTCTAGGATCACTGTAGTAATCATAATTTTCTACAACATATCGATATAGTCCATTGAGTTGACATTCTTTATCCCCAGAAGGGCATCCACTAACAATTGAAGCAGCTTGTGTCCTTAGATTTATATCCTCAGTAACAATTTCACACAAATAGGGTTCTGCTCTATGAATTATAGGATCCTTGATAACTTTTGTTTCTGGCGGTTGAGTGGCAGTTTCAGGAACTTTTGCAGGAGTTTCTTCTTCGATGCATCCTGAAAATGCAACAATAACAACCAGTAGTGTTGCCAATACAATTCCTACTGCCATTTTATTTTTCATTCTTACCTCTCTAATAGAAGTCACATACCAGTATTTAAGTACATCGCCTGCCCTTAAACACGAGCGCCTGTGACATAAACCACTTTCTTATCACAGGATATAAAAACTTTTCGATTTCCCTTCCACCACTACTTTCACGTCTAACCAGAAGCAGCACCGCCAACCAATATCCTCTTTACCCGTACATGCGGCGCGTATTCCGAAACGGGGACCTCCTGACCATCTTTGCCGCAGAACCCTATCGTACCTCGCTTTTTGTCGTTTCCCACGGCGTCTATGCTCTGCAATACGTCCAGGGTCCGTCCGGATAGCGAAACGTTCTTCAATCGTTTTGTAAGCGTACCGTTTTCTATAAGGAACGCCTCCTCCGCGCTGAACTGGAATTCGCCCTTTACCGTATCTACCTGCCCGCCGCGCATGCCCTTCGCGTAGATGCCGAACTTTATGCCTGCACGCATCTCGTCAAACTGCCAGTCCCCTGCCTCGATCACCGTGTTGCTCATTCGCACTATCGGGAGATCGGAATAATCAGCCGCTCGCGCGTTCGCCGTTGGCTCGGCGTCCAACCGGCCCGCGGTCTCCCTGCTGTGCAGGTACGAGGCCAGTACGCCGTCTTTTATTATCTCCGTTCGGTTCGACCGCATGCCCTCGTCGTCGTACCGATAATAGCCATGAGACGCCTCGATGGTCGGATCGTCCGCCACGGTCAGCCCTTCGTACGCGATCTCCGCGTCCAATTTGCCTTTTAATATCGATTCGCCGTACAGTACATGATCCGCTTCGGCAGCATGCCCCAGCGCCTCGTGCATAAAGACGCCCGTGAGCCGGTGGTCCATAATCACTGGCAGCTCGCCTCCCGGCGGCAGTTCCGCATCGAGGAGCCGGACCGCTTTATCCGCAGCTTTTACGGCTAATGTCGTTGGATCTTCGCCTTTTATGAATTCGAAACCCGCTACCGCGCCGATACTCTCGCGGCCTTCCTGTAACACGTTCCCCTTCTTCGCTACTACGCCGGCACGCATGAAAACGGCAGGCGTTTCCGTTACGATATAACTCCCATCGGAATTTGCATAGATTTGCTCCTCGTAACCGTCGAGGTAGACAACCGAAATGCTCTTGACGAGGTCCGAATACTCCTTCGCCGCGTCGTATGCATCCTTAACCATGCGCTTCTTCTCCTCGATGCTGACGTCCTCGGGATTGATCTTCGGCTTGAGCTTGAAATGGTCGTTTCGCGAGGCTGCATCGGCCACGGTTACGGATGCCGCGTTCTTAGCCGATTCTGATGACGAGAGCGCTCTCCCAATGTCCAACGCGTCTTCAAACGAGGCTCGTATCGCAGATCGCGCGACATTGTTGGAGGAAGAGAATCCCCACGAGTCCTCGTACAGAACGCGCACACCCAGGCCCTGATCGATGCCGTAACTCATCTCTCTGAAAACGTCATCTCTCAGATCTATCACCGTTGCGTACCCTCGTTCCAAGCGGATATCAGCGTATTTCGCGTGGTTCGAAAGCACAAAATCAATCGCTCTTTTAATCTCTTCTTCCATTCTAAAGGAATATAAAGAGGTAAATATTTATAACTTGTTACGTTACAGAGAAAGTATTTAGTTTGAAAGAAAGAGCAAATCCAAACGGGACCGTAGCTCAGACTGGGAGAGCGCTCGGCTGAAGACCGAGTTGTCCCGCGTTCAAATCGCGGCGGTCCCACTGACGTTCTATCGAAAAAGCGACCCGTCCATTTATCCAGACGTGAGTCGCAGAAGTAAGTATACGGACTCAGGAGCGGCTTATCGGAAATATCGCGTTTGGTCGTGTAGAAATTTAATAAGATACGACTTGTTATTCATTAACGGGGACGAAACGGGTAATGAAGAAAGAGCTAAAAGTCGTGCCAATCAAGAACGGAACGGTGATTGACCATATTGCGGCAGGGCAGGCGCTGAACGTGCTGAAGATACTGGGGGTACATGCAGGGACAGATGCGGCGTTGAGCGTGGCGATGAACGTACGAAGCAAGCAGATGGGCCGTAAGGACATCGTAAAGGTGGAGAATCGAGAGCTAATGCCCGAGGAAGTCGATAAAATCGCGCTGATCGCGCCACAAGCAACGATAAACATCATACGTGATTCAGAGGTAGTAGAGAAGCATAAGGTCTACCTTCCAAATTCAATAGAGGGTATTATCCGCTGTGCGAACCCCAATTGCATATCCAATGTAGGAAGAGAGCCGGTTATATCAAGGTTCGTCACGGTGAGCGGTGATCCTCTCAGGTTCAGATGCTTCTACTGTGAACGAATGATCGAGGACGTTTCCGGGTATCTTAAACCCTTTTTTAAAAAAGAACGCTTTACCAAAGGATGAAACAAGAGGATAAAGGTAAGGGCCGGTAGATCAGATGGTAGATCACTCGCTTGGCATGCGAGAGGCCTCGGGTTCAAATCCCGACCGGTCCATCGATATAGCTAACTATCAGCCGGGTAAGATGGCAGAACGAGAACGAAGACCACACCCCACGCTGCGGGTAAAGGGAACAAAGAGCCGTTCGTTATGGGGTAAGAAGATCGTTTTAGGCGTTACGGGCTCCGTCGCGGCTGTGAGAGCGTTTGAACTCGCACGCGAATTGATACGGCATGGCGCGGACGTCTACAGCGTGATGAGCCGAGCGGCGACGGAGATAATACATCCGTATACGCTCCATTACGCCACGGGGCACGAAGCGATAACGAAATTGATGGGTGACATCGAGCATGTGGAGTTCCTCGGTATGGAGGGTTCGGCAGATCTCTTTCTCATCGCGCCATGCACGGCAAATACGCTCAATAAAATCGCGACTGGCGTTTCTGACACACCGGTAACAATCTTTGCCACTACGGCGTTCGGCTCGGGCATTCCCATCATCATCGTGCCTGCAATGCATGAATCCATGTACAACAGTCCGGTACTCATAGAGAATCGTGAAAAGCTGCAACGGCTTGGTGTCACCGTTTTGGGGCCGAAGATACAAGAAGGACTCGCGAAGATCGTTTCCACCGATGAAATCGTACTTACGACCGAGCATGTGCTGTCGCCCAAGAAGCTTGCGGGAAAGCGCGTTCTCGTCACGGGCGGGCCCACGGCCGAGCCGATAGATCCCATACGGATCTTAACCAACCGAAGTTCAGGTCTAACCGGAATCGAACTGGCGAAGGAGGCGTATAAGCAGGGTGCGGAGGTCACGCTCGTGCACAGCAAAGTGCTGAACATGATGGGCATAAACGAGCTTCGAGTGGAGACCGCGGATGAAATGATCGATACCTGCATGAACGAGCTTCGAAAGGGCTATGACATGCTGATTTCATCTGCTGCAATCGCGGACTTCACGGTTGACCCTGCAGACGTAAAGATCTCCTCAGGGGGCGATTTACAGCTGCATTTCACACGCACGCGGAAATTGCTAGAAGCGGCGCGGAACGAATTTCCCGAGCTGGTTATTGTGGGTTTCAAAGCGGAAACGAACGTGTCCACTGAGGAATTGATACGACGGGCACGGGCAAATATGGAGCTGAATAACCTTGCGCTGGTCGTTGCCAACGACATTGGAAAAGGGGGGATCGGCACCGCAGAGAACGACGTTTACCTATTGCGAAACGGTACAGAAGAGATAAAGCACGTAAACGGTAAGAAGCGGATCATTGCCGAGGAGATCGTGAACGAATTGGCGGACTTGTTTTAGTCTGTGCTGTTATCAGTGTACCGTGCCATCTGAAGACACGCATTGACGATAAGAAAAGAATCCCGTGCCATACCATACCTTGCCGAACCGAGCTGAGCAGAATTAAAAGTATAAGTTATACTAACATCTACCTGAACAGGTGAAGTGGCTCGACAGAATCTTAAGCAAGGAGGAAATACCGGCCACGATTGCCTTTGATGAGTTCGATACGTGGCTGGAGCAGGTATCTGATTCGCTCTTCCGCGGTCTGAGCGCCAATGCCGTCCGATTATATACCGAGATGGGGGAGATAATCGAGACGCTTAAACATGATATAGCCACGCTTCAGACTGCCGAATCAACGGAAGAGGTGCCTGATCGCATCGTAAAGATCGGAGTGCTCAGCCGCGACAAAATGGTGAAGCATCTCTTTGCAGTGACTGAAAAGATCGAGATTCCAGCCAAGACCGATTATCAAACCGTTTCGTCCTTTTATAAAGACACGACGGCTGCCCTCGAATTCCCGTTTGGCAAATCGCAGACGAACATCTACTGTGTGCGATCTCTCTTTCCCACTGAGATTAAAACCACTATCGCGGATCTCAAGCGATTGCGAGCCAGCCTTGACCAACTGATCGCACCGTTAAAAGGTAAAGAGCGCCAAATTAGGCAGTTAGAGCGCGTGCCGGAGCTGGTACAGGCTATCAATGACGTAAGGACTGGAATAAAGGAAAAGAAGACGCATCTGAACGAGCAAGAAGCAGCGTGCGCGGCACTCGAACGCAACATCGAAACAGAAAGCAGCCGGTTGGAGCGTATAGAATGTTCAGAAGAGTGGAAAAAGTTCAAAGCGCTCGAAGGCGAGTTATCATCAGTAAAAGAGGAATTAAACACGCTCGAAGCGAACGTGCTCAGATTGTTCGCGCCGCTTACCAAACCACTCAAGCTCCTGAAGAAGCAGGATGAAACGGGGCGGCACACCCTTACGCTCGATGAGCGAACCGCGATAGGGTCGATTTTGTCATCGCCCGTTCGCGCGCTGAATGCAGATGTCGCCAAAAGTCTTCGCGCTATACAGAAGGTTATAGAAGGGGATCCCGCCGTGCTCAAGGATCGGAAACGCGAGACGGCACTGAACTGGATCGAGCAGCTGTTACAAGCCGATCTGGCTTCGATAAAGGGCAAACGTGAGCGGTTGCAAGCACAAATTACGGAGACCACGAGTAAGCTTTCTGATTCAACGATACTCCAGGAGAAAGAGGAACTCGAACACTCCATCGAGTCTGCTCAGGGGCAGCGCACGCAGTTACGAGAGGAAATAGCCCGGGCAAAGAAGCATATCGTTTCGTTGGACGAGGAACTGCGCGAGAAGAAGCAGCGGTTGATAAAGGCTCTGGAAGAACTCGCCGGTAATGAAATTGACGTTACCTTTACGTTCTAACGATCAGACGCTGCTGAGGTTAACGGCGGATGATCTGCTCACGCTCGAGCCGCAAATCGCTGAGGTTGAAGAGTAAAAGATTTCCGGACGGCTAGGATGGGTCTCAAAAAAGTGATAACCTCGGATCAACCGTACGGCATAGATAAAGCGAAGATAAAACTGCTCGTCGGCCTGTTCTGCATGGAGACGTTCAAGCAAGAGCTGATGGCGTATTTCGAGGAGAAGGTGCTCCCGCTGGAGGAGATAAAGAAGTTGGACATCAAAGGAAAGGAATTCCGCGTTTACGATCAGGACGGGAACCTGCATGTCGTTCCCTTCGGCGACGTCGAGGGCTATGGCAATACCGGCTGTTTCGCATGCCCTGATTATACCGCGGAACTGGCGGATGTTTCGGTCGGCTCCGTGGGCTCTGAGCCGGGGTGGTCTACTGTTCTGACCCGAACGGAAAGGGGCGAGGAGTTGCTTAAGGGCGCCATCTTCTACTCACTCACTGCACAAATTTGAGCGTGACCTCACCATTAAGCTATTTGAGAGAGGTTCAGAAAACTTCTGAAGATCTCAAAACGGGTAAAGGCGCGAGTGAACAAAGAGAAAGCGGCTTAGCTCGAAGGAAGCACAAAGGTATGGGGGTCTCTCTTGGAGGAGTTTCGAACACGTGTGTGGACATTTAACTACTCTCAAATGATCCCCACAAAAATTTGAGATGACAGACGAAAATTATTTTTTTGGAACCATGGTAGGAAGTATGAGCAACTTTTATATGATGTCGGACGCATTTTCTAAAACACAAGATACAAAAACCGACCAAGGCGGTAAACATGATTGAAAAAGTGCATGTATCAAATTTTAAGTGTATCAAAGCACAAACACTCGATAGTCTGACACCAATCGTTGGTATCTGGGGAAGAAATGGTTCTGGGAAAAGTAGCCTACTCCAAGCGATAATGTGGGTATCGAAAAATAAAGGGGCATACGATAGGAATGGTATCAACTTGAAAGAGCCTTCAAATTTTATTTTTGGACATGATCCCGTTAACAACGTTTGTAATGTTGAGGTGACTCTTCCGAATATACCTATGTATCAAATAAGGATGGGTGGAGGGGGAACAATAAACAAGAGTGGAAGCCTTGATAATATCAGGTATTTTCCACCATGGAGACACATTTCTGATCGATCTTCTGAAATAAATCGGGAAATTACCTCCAATTTGGGAATTCAAGCTCGCAATACGCATACATTTATGCATTATTTTCTCCATCGGTTAATGGGTAGGAACCAGAGGAAGGATAAAGAAGCCTTAGAAATATATGATAGCATTAACCGTTGGGCAGAAAAATTTGGATTCGGACCCTTGTTAGACGCACAAGAAGGAAGTAGTCTAATTAGAGGAACCTATTTTGACAAAATAATGAATTTGGAGGTTGATATCTTTGATGGTGGATTTGGAGGGAACTCATTTCTGCCCATTTTATTGGAAGGATATAGTTTTACAGATGGTATAATGTTAGTCGAGGAACCTGAAATTTCTTTACACCCTGCAGCGCAGTCCGAAGTATTGGACTTTTTCATTGAGATGGCTAAGAAGAGAAACCACCAAATAATCTTTACTTCGCATTCGGAGTACATGGTTAAAAAGATTGCGAGACTTCTGAAAGAAGGGGAAGTCGATTCAGATCTAATTTCCGTTTATGTCGCTAAAAAAGAAGATGAAAATGGGACTATATTTGAAAAACAGGACAACAGAGATTTGGTTTCTCGTTTCGATAAAGGACAGGATATAATTTTAGAGTTAACGAAAAGGAATTGATGCGGAAGAACAACTCCGAAGCGACTAGTGAAGACGAATCTCAAATTAGATAATAAACGGTTAACAAGTCTGTAAGAAAAGTTAAACATCTGATCCCCGTTTATCCTTAACCAGCTTTTTTTTACCGTTTGCTTAGGCAAAGGCAGGATCCTGAGAAGATTTCCTGACGGACGGCGGAATCTCAAAAAGGTGCTAAAAGCGGATTTTGCAGAAAAGACCTTTTGTACTCCAAAAACCCTTCATGTCTAAACCGCTGTGCGCTCGTTAGTTACATGAGGTCGAGGAAATAGTGATGGATGCGCTAGTGGCGCAGAAGCGGCGAAAGAAGAAATGATACATTTCGAGGTGATGATGCAGCATAAAATTTGAGACAGGGAACAGGCTAATAATTACGTAAGAATTTAGTAAGATAGATATACCCGCGTTAATCACAAGATTGTTAGCTTTATACACCGGAGGAAAGGAGATAATGGTCGGTCGTGACGCCAGCCAGAAGAAAATGGGGTTCAATGCCACGTGGTCTATGGCAGTTGGGGGCATGGTGGGCGGCGGTATTTTCTCCGTCTTGGGCGTTGTAATCGCCATCGCAGGACAATGGGCATGGCTCAGCTTTGTGATCGGCGGCCTGATTGCGCTGGCAACGGCTTTTGCCTATTCTCAACTGGCAGAGCAGTTTGGCGAGGGGGGAGGCGCGTTTACATTCCTGCGCGAAATCCACCGCGAAGGCTTCGCAGGCAGCCTCTCCTGGGTGCTCATCTTCGGGTACACACTTACCATTTCTGTCTATGCATTTACCTTCGGGCATTACCTGGAACACCTCGTTGGACTTGGACCGTGGTTTCCCAGAGTCTGTGCCGTGGCGATTATCGGAGGGTTGATCGCGGTGAATCTGCGGGGAGTGGGAGATGCGTCCGACGTGGAAATCGTGACCGTTTGGGGGAAGCTCTTGGTGCTGATCGGGCTGGCCGCCTTTGGACTATGGCAGTGGAAGCCAGCGCTACTTACACAGGGTATTCAGGCTAAAGGACCGATGGCAGCGATGTTAGGCGCGGCGTCTGTCTTCATGGCTTACGAAGGGTTCCAACTGCTGACCTACGATTACGATGACATCCGCAACCCGAAGAAGATACTGCCTCGCGCTATGCTGACCGCAGTCGTTGTCGTGATCTTCGTTTACGTGGGTGTTACTCTGGGTGCGGCAATGCTCGTTGGAGCAGGAACGATTATCGAGCAGCAAGAGGTAGCTATTGCCGTGGCAGGTGAGGCTGCGCTTGGCACGTTAGGTCTATTGCTAGCAACTATTGCCGCGCTCTTCTCCACCGGTTCGGCCATTAACGCAACACTTTTCGCCACGGCACGGTTGACGTGGGATGTCGCCCAGGACAAGGAGTTGCCTCCGGCTCTCGGACACGAAAACCAGAATGGCATACCAGACCGCGCAGTGCTCATTATCGGAGGCACCGGGACGCTCTTGGCTATCATCGGCTCACTCGAGATTTTGGTAGAAGCGGCAAGCTTGGTGTTTCTATTCACCTTTGCCACCGTAAACACACTGGCTTTCCGGCAGATTAAACACCGGCGATGGTGGGTGTTTGCTGCTGGCGCAGCGGGGGCCAGCGTAGCCGGAGCGTTTCTATGCTGGCGCCTCATGCACGTGGCCCCAGTTGCCTTGGGATTACTGGCTTTTCTCGTGCTCATAGCCCTCGTAGGGCGCCCGTTTATCTTGCGTTACTCTCAATCGCGGAAAGGGAATTTCATGAGTGGAACTATATGACTTGACTATACGAGTCCAAGGATATTGTTGGGAAAAATGAAAGGTCAGGTTCAAACTGTTTCTTCTTCCTTTCTCCTTTCATCCTCTGCCTTTCTTTTTTTGTAGCTCTCTACAAGTTTTATTAACTCATCCAAACTGGGGTGATTTAATTCGTCTCCTGTGTCTAAATCCGTCCAGCTCCAAAGTTCTCTCATTCGTACATCCACCAGTAATATTTAATGACCCTGGATGTTAAAGTTAGCCTTTATATAAGGAAAGTTAAACATCTGATCCCCATTTATCCTTAACCAGCTTTTTTACCGTTTGCTCAGGCAAAGACAGGATTCTGAGCAGATTTTCTGACGGTCTGCTATCTCAACGTGGCAATAAAGTGGTTTTTGCAGCGCAACGTTGCGCGTGCGTGTCATGCAGCCCTATCCACTAACGCAGCTTCTTCTTTTATTGCAAGCCATCGCGGAGCACGATTTCATACAGCTTGTCCATATCGATACTCCCCCGCACGAGGTCTGCTAATTTGTTGTATTCGTTATCCCAATTTATTCCCGCCGTGCTCTCGCCTCTATTTTTGGCTGCTGAACGTACTGGTACTGCAGTGGGCAATCCTTTCTTCGCCCGTATATAATCGAGAAACGCTTGCCTGAAGTCATCGTTGTCAAAAATACCGTGGATATACGTCCCAATGACGTTGCCAAAAGCCGCGCCGCCACTTTCGTTCGGCACCGCCTTACCGGAACGCTCGACGATCGTGAATGCCGGTTTCACGCCTTCTTCAGAGAAATACGTCCGGCCCATATGTATCTCATAGCCCGCGATTTCGCCCTGGTAAAACGCTAAATCCGCTATCGCACGCACCTGGTTCGTCATCTTCAGGTCATGGCTCTCGAAGGTTGTGCGCGCGGGCAGCAAGCCCAGGCCTTCGAGCTCGCCAAGCGTGGATTCCACACCCTCTGGATCTATTAAGGACTCGCAAAGCATCTGATAGCCGCCGCAGATGCCAAAGACAACGCACTTGCCGGTTCTCGCCTTCTCCACTATCTCCGACGCGTATCCGCTCTCTTTAAGATACGAGAGGTCGCTTATCGTATTCTTCGAGCCCGGGATGATTATCACATCGGGTTCGCCCAGTTTATCGCCTTCACCCACATACCGGAGCAAAACGTCATTCTCCGCTTCTAACGCGTCGAAATCGGTGAAATTCGAGATACGGGGCAACTGAACGACTTTTATCAGTATTTCTCGTTTCTCGCCGTGTCTCATACCCTTTATCTGCCCCGTTTTGCCAGATAACGATACGGAGTCCTCTTCTTGTATCCTTATATCCTGGAAATAGGGTATGACGCCGAGCACGGGCTTACGGGTTCGTTTCTCAAGGAACTCCAGTCCCGGCTTGAGTATCTCCAGGTCACCGCGGAACTTATTTATCAGAAACCCCTTCAGTAGCTCTCTCTCGTCTTCTTCGAGCAATTCAAGCGTCCCCACAATCGAGGCAAATACCCCGCCTTTGTCTATATCGCCGAGGAGCAGTACCGGCGCATCCAGCAGTTTCGCTATGCTCATGTTCACAATGTCGTTCTCACGCAGGTTTACCTCTGCCGGGCTTCCCGCACCTTCGATTGCCACGATCTCGTTCTCGCGATCGAGCTTCTCAAAGCACTCCTTTATGAGTGTCAGCGCGGCCGACTTGTATTCGTGATACTCCTGAGCTGTCATATTGCCCACCGGCCTTCCGCGCACGATGACCTGAGCGCCGACGTCGCTTGTGGGCTTCAACAGAATAGGGTTCATCTCCACAGTCGGCTCTTTACCTGCCGCGAAAGCCTGGAACGCCTGCGCTCGCCCTATTTCAAGGCCGTCTTTGGTGACGTACGAGTTGAGCGCCATATTCTGCGATTTAAATGGTGCAACCCTGTAACCATCCTGCAGGAATATGCGGCAAAGTGCTGCCACTATCACACTCTTCCCTACGTGCGAGCCGGTGCCCTGCACCATTATCCTTTTCGCCATTTTTACCCTATTTTCCATTCAATTCACTCGTATTTCAGATTCACAAGCGACATTTCGCAGCTTCTAGGAAACGGAGGAACGCTTTTTCGTTTCCCACAGCATGAAGGTGCGTGTAGGATGCGAGCGCGTTTTCTCTGATGATTCCGTCCCGCTTGCTCTCTATTCCGACACCTTTTAGAAGTTTATAGGCGAAATCCACACCTGTGTCAGCATTGACATCCAACGTTGAGTAATGGAACTCGTGTCCCCGGAATCTCTCCCCTTTTCTGAAGAGAAGGCAGTCACTTACAGAGACCGCTTCGACATAACCCACCGCCTGAAGCCTCCCTGTTAGCTTTGCGGACCCTTTGAATAAGCCGAGCATTTCCCGGCCTTCGAGTTGCTCAAGGCAGTAAAGCAAGCCGCCGCACTCTGCGTAGAGCGGAGTCCCTTGCTGGATCGCCTCGGCAAGCTTCTCCCTCAAAGAGGCATTCTCTTCGAGCTGTTCTGCGTAAAGCTCCGGGTAGCCGCCACCTAAGTAGAATGCATCAGCATCAGGTAAAGAGTCCCGAAGCGGAGAGAAGGGGACGATTTCAGCCCCGAAATCTTGCAGGACCTCTAAGTTCTCCGGATAGTAGAAACAGAACGCTTCATCCATCGCTACCCCCGCTCTGACGCCATCAGCAGCCCTTAATTGGGACCCAGGCTCTGCAGCACTTGGGATCTCAACTTTCGTCGCCTCAAACAAAGCGTCCAGGTCTATATTCTTCTCTACGAGCCTCGATAGGTCATTCAAGAGGGAGCGGTCAACTTCGTGAGACATGTATAATCCTAAGTGTCTCTCCGGAATTCTCACGGCTTCATCCCTGGGAATAACTCCAAAAACCCTCGTAACTCCTCTTAAAGAGTCTTCGAGTAGCTCTCTGTGCCGTTCACTTCCCACTCTGTTTAAGACGACACCCGCAAGCTTGAGCGATGGGTCATAGGTCTTGTATCCGTGGACCAAGGCGGCAACGCTCCCCGCAAGCTTAGAGGCGTCAACAACAAGGACTATCGGTATATCGAGGAGTTTCGCAAGGTGAGCGGTACTCCCCTCTCCACCGGCGGAAGAGCCATCGAAGAGGCCCATGACGCCCTCCACAACGTTCACCGCAGCCACGTTCATCCTGAACGTTCGAAGAATGCCAGAAGCCGGCATCATGAACGTGTCGAGATTTCTTGATGACTTTTCTGCGGCGAGTGTGTGTAAACTGGTGTCTATGAAGTCAGGACCCACTTTGAACGGCTGGACTTCAAGTCCTCGATGACGGAACGCGGCGATAAGCCCGAGAGAGACCGCAGTCTTCCCCACGCCACTCTGCGTCCCCGCAACTACGAAAGCCGATTTCATACTCGGGCATTTTGTGATGGTCCTCTTAACCTGTTCGAGTCTTTCAGGGCGGATCATGGCTTCTATTCTCGTCATCCTTCTTCAAAGAAAAGTTTCAAGGAAATAATGATGAATTCTTCTATCGTCCGTGAGTTCGGGATGGAACGAGAGCGCAAGTAGATTCCCCTGCTGCGCCGCGACGGTGTGCTCATCGAACGTTGCTAAGACCTCCACATTTTCGCAGGTGCGTGTAATCGCAGGCGCTCGGATGAAGACTGCATGAAACGGCTCTTCAAAGATGCTCATCTTCAACGACACCTCAAATGATTCACGCTGCCGCCCAAATGCGTTCCGCTTCACCGTTACGTCCATCAAGCCGAGCAGTGGCTGGCCGGTCTTTGCAACCTCCTCATCGCCCTCTTTCGCCAGCAGGACGAGTCCGGCACAGGTGCCTAAAATTGGTATATCCCGTTCCGCAACAGCCGTTTTGATTTCCTCAATGATATGTTCACGCTGCATGAGCCGCCCGATCGTGGTGCTTTCACCGCCCGGAATCACGATGGCGTCGCACGACTCGACCAACCCCCGTTGTTTTATCTTCAGCACCTCGCCGCGCTCGCCGCGCTCTGCTAACGACTTCTCCAGTGCCACGACGTGCTCCTCTACCGCCCCTTGTATCGCGATTACGCCGATTTTCGTTGTCATTGCTGGTTCTCTCTGGATTTCCCCCCCCGATTGTTGGAGTTACACTCCTTTTTCCGTGTACTTCACCAACCCGTCAAAGAATCGCTGCTCCGTGTCCCACGGCCCAGGACTCGCTTCCGGATGATATTGCACGCATTGTACGCCCAGATAGGGATTCTCAAAGCCTTCCACCGTCTGATCATTCGCATTTATCTGCGTCAGCGTGGCTTTGCCCTCCATTGTGTCCTTATCAACAGCGAAACCGTGATTCTGCGCGGTGATGTACACGCGCCCGGTCGTGAGATCCTTCACCGGCTGGTTCGCACCGCGATGCCCGAACTTCAGTTTATAGGTATCGCAGCCCAGCGCAAGCGCTATGATCTGCAACCCGAGGCAAATGCCGAAGACGGGGATTTCACCCACGAACGTTTTCACGAAATTCAGCGCATTCCTGCCGCGCTTCGGATCACCAGGCCCGTTTGAGAGCAGCAGTGCGTCCGGTTCCGCAGCTCGTAGCTCTGATTCAGTCGCAGTAGCGGGAAACACGAAAATATCCCAATTTCGCTTCGCTAAATTATTCAACATATTCCTTTTTATGCCCAGATCGAGCACCGCGATTCGTTTTGCGCCCTCGTTACCAGGTATTCTGTAGGGGTTCCTGCAGGAAACCTGCTCGATCAAATCAAGCTCTGAGATATCCGGCTGGTTAATCGCGAGTGCTAACGCCTCTTCCGCCTCTTTCGTGGCACCAACGTGCAAGCATGCTTTCATTGTGCCGTACTCGCGCGTCTTTCGCGTCAACATCCTCGTATCGATCTCGCTGATCCCTGGCACGCCTTCTTCTCGCAGGAATTCGTCTATACGTCGCGTGCTCTTGTAATGAGACGGAAACTCACATCGCTCACGGATCGCAAAGCCCTCTACCTTTATGCCGTCCGACTGGAACTTTGCCCCGCTCACACCGTAGTTACCCACCAGCGGGTAGGTGAGCATTAAGATCTGTCCTTTATACGAGGGGTCCGTCAGAGCCTCTTCGTAACCCGTAAACGGCGTTGCAAAGACGAGTTCGCCAATAGCCGTGCCCTCTGCTCCGAACCCTTCTCCTTCCACTACCGTTCCGTCTTCCAGTGCAAGAATTGCTTTCATTTCACGCTTTCTGCAAAATACTCATTTATTGACTTTACTTCGATTTTCCCGCCGCTCTCTTTCATCTCCACGATCGCAGAAGCAGCAGCCTTCGCCGCCTGCATCGTTGTTATATACGGAACATCAAGGTCAATACACGTCTGTCGTATCTGATAGCCATCCTTATGCGATTGCTTATCCGTCGGTGTATTGATCACCAGCATTATTCCCCGCGCCTGCATCATCTCCACCACGTTTGGCGAGCCGTGCTGAATCTTCTTCAATTCTCCCGCGTCGATCCCGTGCTGTTTTAGATAGTCCACGGTGCCTCCCGTTCCGACGATTGAGAGCCCCACGTCCTTTAACGCTCGTGCGATCTTCACAATATCCGCCTTATCATCGTTGCAAACCGAGATAAAAACCGTACCGCCACTGCTCGACGGTAAGGGATTAGCCGCTGCACGTTCCGCTTTGAAAAACGCCTTGCCGAATCCGTAATCAATGCCCATCACCTCGCCTGTGCTCTTCATCTCAGGACCGAGGATGATGTCAACGCCCTTGAATTTCGAGAACGGCAGGACAACCTCCTTCACTGCTACATGCCTGAATACTCGTTTCTTTACGTTTAAATCGCGTAATTTGTGCCCCAGCATCACCTTCGCCGCGAGCTTCGCCAGTGGAATGCCCGTTGCCTTCGCAACGTACGGTATCGTTCTACTCGACCGAGGATTTACCTCCAGCACGTAAACGACGCCGTCTTTTACCGCCATCTGGATGTTGAGCAACCCCTTTATATGCAGCGATAGCGCTATTCTCGTTACATAGCCCCTTATTCTCGTAATTATATCGTTAGATAATGATTGCGGTGGTATGACGCACGTAGAATCGCCTGAATGAACGCCTGCCTCTTCTATGTGCTCCATGATCGCACCGATCAGCACCTCTTCCCCATCACATACCGCATCGACATCGATCTCCGTGGATTTCTCCAGGAATTTATCGATGAGTACCGGTTTCTCCTTTGATACACGAACCGCCTCGCGCATGTATCGTTCCAGTTCGCTATCATCGTACACTATCTGCATTGCCCGTCCGCCCAGCACGTACGAAGGACGAACAAGCACAGGAAAACCTATCCGCGCTGCTACGTCTTTCGCACCGCCCACGGACGTTGCATAGCCGCTTTCAGCTTGTGGAATCCCCAATTGATGGAGTAATTTGCTAAAGCGCTCCCGATCTTCGGCTACATCCATATGTTCCGGGTCCGTCCCCAGAATTACCGTTTTCGCCCCTAGCCTTTCCAATTCCTTCTTTAGTGGCACTGCTAAGTTGACTGACGTCTGACCGCCGAATTGCACCATCACACCCTCGTAGTTCTCCTTCTCTATAACGTTCATCACATCCTCAAGCGTCAGGGGCTCGAAGAAGAGCTTATCTGAGGTATCGTAGTCTGTGGATACGGTCTCCGGATTGTTATTGATGATGTGCGCCTCGATTCCCTCTTCCTTTAACGCTTTAACCGCATGTACGGTGCAGTAATCAAACTCAATCCCCTGCCCTATCCTGATAGGCCCTGCGCCAATGATCAATACTTTCTTTCGAGTTGAGGGCTTCAACTCGCATTCATCCTCATACGTGGAATAGAAATACGGTGTTTTCGCCTCGAATTCCGCGGCACAGGTGTCCACCATCTTATAGGTAGGAATAACCCCTTGTTCTCTCCTGAGGTCGCGTATTGCCTCACTGCTTCTGCCCGATAGCCGCGCAATCTGCTCATCAGCGAAGCCCATCCGTTTCAGGTTCTTCAACCGTTGTGAATCCAAATCGTTCCCCGTTTCCAGATCCGACTCGGCACACACGATTCTCTCGAGCTTCCGGATGAAGAACGGATCGATACCGCTCAGCTCTGCGATCTCCTCCACGCTAAAACCGCGTTTCAGTGCCTCGTAGAGTGCATAAATACGGTCGTCCGTAGGTGTTTCTAAAAGATAGCGCAGCTCCGTTTCTGACCACGCATCATAGCCAAAGCCGAAGCCTTTATCGACATCCAGGGAGCGGAGTGCTTTTTGCAGCGCTTCCTCAAACGTCCGTCCTATCGCCATCACCTCGCCCGTGCTCTTCATTGACGTCGTCAACGTCCTGTCCGCCCCCGGGAACTTATCAAACGGCCAGCGCGGTATCTTCACCACCACATAATCGATCGCCGGCTCGAAGGACGCCGGGGTCTCTTTCGTTACATCGTTCCGTATCTCGTCGAGCTGGAGCCCGATGGCTATCTTCGCCGCTACGCGCGCAATGGGATAGCCTGTAGCCTTTGACGCGAGTGCAGAAGATCGAGACACACGCGGATTCACCTCGATTACCCGGTACTCACCTTCCTTCAAGGCAAATTGGATATTGCAGCCGCCTTCAACTTCTAACGCACGTATTATCTTTATCGCTGCAGACCGCAGCATTTGATGATCTTCATCAGATAACGTCTGTGAGGGCGTAACCACGATTGATTCGCCCGTATGAATGCCGATTGGATCGAGGTTCTCCATATTACAGATGGTGATACAGGTATCCCGAGCATCGCGCATCACCTCGTACTCTATCTCGTTCCACCCAAGCACGCTCTCTTCCACCAATACCTGGTGGATTCGCGAAACCTGCAGGCCGTAGGATACGATCGCTCGTAGATCTCCCAGTGTCCTCGCTATCCCGCCTCCCACGCCGCCTAAGGTATATGAGGGCCTAATGATGACGGGAAGGCCCAGCTCGACCGCAACTTCCTCTGCCTCCGCCATAGAACGAACGGTGAACCCTCTTGGAATTGGTTCATTTATGCGTTCCATCGTTTGCTTGAACCGTTCGCGGTCTTCTGCATTGTATATGGCCTCTAACGGTGTGCCGAGAACTTGTACGTTGTACGTGGCTAAAGTCCCAAGCTCCGCTAATTCCGCGGTTATGTTCAATGCCGTTTGTCCACCTAAACCAGCAACTATACCATCCGGGCGCTCTTTCTCGATGATCCGCGCGACCACGTCCACAACCAGCGGCTCGATGTAGATAACATCCGCCATCTCGAAATCGGTCATGATCGTTGCCGGATTGGAATTGACGAGCACGACCTGTACTCCTTCTTCTCGCAACGCTCTGCACGCTTGCGAGCCAGAGAAATCAAATTCTGCCGCTTGACCTATCTGTATCGGTCCCGAACCGATTACCAGCACTTTCTTGATCTCTTCTCTTTTGGGCATTACCTCTCCGTTCGCGTTCGAACACACTTAGAGCTTTGTCACATAAAAAATGTGAAGGAGGGGGAATCCATTTACAACGCCTTTTCTCCCTGCTCCCCTGTTCGTACTCGTATTATATCGTCCAGTGATGAGACGAATATCTTACCATCGCCGAATTTGCCAGTTCTCGCTGCGTTTGATATCGCGTAGACGAGAGACTCGACTAACTCATCCTTCACGATCGTTTCAATTTTGACCTTTGGTAGTGTATCGACCTCCATGCGTCGTCCCCTAAACTGTAATGCGATGCCTTTTTGCTCCCCTCTTCCTGTTACCTCAGTTATAGTCATTGCAACCTGCCCTTGCATTTCCATGGCCACCTTAACCTGTTCAAGCCGTTCTGGTCGAATTACTGCTTCGATTTTCTTCATACTCTTTTCCTCCTCGTTATTATTATTTCAGCCCGTGTAGGCCCGCTCTCCATGCTGTGAAAGATCCACGCCCACATATTCTTCCTCCTCGGTCACACGCAATCCGATCGTTAGGTCAACGAGTTTTGCGAGTACAAAGGCGAGTACGAAAGCGTAGATAATTGCTGCTCCGGCACCGATGAGCTGAGCTATGAATTGGTCGACGTTTCCGTAGAGCAAACCCGAGTAACCACCCACTGCTTCATTTGCAAATAGTCCCGTGGCCAGTGCACCCCAGAGCCCACCAACACCGTGTATTGCCCATGCATCAAGGCTTTCATCAAGCCTTATCTTTATTCTGAAAAGCATTGCCCGGTAGCAGATAACCCCGGCGACCAGTCCGATCACTATCGACGCCATTGGTGTGACAAATCCCGCTGCAGGTGTGATCGCAACGAGTCCGGCGATAGCGCCACTCACCACGCCCAACGAGCTTGGTTTTCCGTGCATCCAGTTTGCGGCCATCCAGCCGAGGGCCCCTGCCGCAGCAGACGTGTTGGTGACGACGAATGCGTTGGCTGCGAGTCCGTTGGCTGCTAAAGCGCTACCACCGTTGAAGCCGAACCAGCCGAACCAGAGCAAGGCTGCGCCAAGCAGTGTCAGCGGGATGTTATGTGGTCCCATCGGCTCATCGCCAAATCCGCGCCTTTTGCCAATGACCAGGGCTAAGGCCAGGGCCGAGAACCCTGAACTAATGTGTACCACCGTGCCTCCTGCGAAATCTAACGCACCAAGTTCCGCAAGCCATCCGCCACCCCAAACCCAATGAGCGAGCGGATCGTAAATGATCGCCGTCCAAAGCAGACCAAAAACAATGAATGCACTCATCTTCACCCGTTCAGCCATTGTGCTGGTGAGAATTGCAAGTGTCACCACAGCAAAAGCGAGTTGGAACGCCATGAATGCTAAGTGTGGAATCGTCAAATCGCCGCAGTCCATGCCTACATTCCGTAATCCCATAAACTCGAGGCCACCAATGAATCCGGCTATGTCAGAACCGAATGACAAACTGTATCCCACGAGAACCCACTGTATACTGATCACCGCAAGTGCGACAAACGAGAAGGAAAGCATTGACACGACGCTTTTCTTACGAACCATCCCCCCATAGAAGAGCCCGACACCTGGAGTCATCAACATGACCATAGCGGTCGATACGAGTATCCACGCCGTATCTCCACTATCAAGCATCTCTGACTGGTTCACCTCCACCGTTGTGCCTCATTCCGCCGTGAATCACTACTCTTACGCCGGATGCCGATGGTAAAGGCTGTTTCGACACAAGAACTGCGAACAACAATCCTATAATCCATAATCTCACCGATGCGTTTCTTTTCACATTCCCCATCTTTCCGTATTAATATCCTCCTACTTCGTGGTTAATTAGAAAACCTTTTAAGCCTATTTGAGAACTCAGCCTAACAATTAAGAACAAATATGATCAATTCATTCTATTTCTCATTTCATAATGTTAAAATTTAGGACATTCTGTTTGGTAATTTGACAAAACTTCACAAAAATTCTGAAAAGTTATGAACGTTATTATTGATTGAGAGACTAAAGTTAAATACTGTGAATTCGTATTTATTACCCATAAATCGTAAAACTATAGCCTTAAAATTGTCACTCTATTTTCCCCTCTTTATTGGAATTTACGTATCCTTAAAAGTGATGTGTACCGCCAGTTATAGCTACATCAAGCTATCATATCTTATTATTATTGTACAACTTTTTCGATTTGATAGTGGAAATGCCTATTTTGAATCGCTTTTCATCAAGTTCATAAAAAACAAAAGGGGAGGGTTAATTCCCCCCTCACAACGCTTTCTCGCCACTTTCGCCTGTTCTCACGCGAATTACTTCTTCAACGGGCAGCACGAAGATCATGCCATCGCCGAAATTCCCCGTGTACGCGCTTTCCCTGATAGTTGCCACCACCTTTTCTGCATCCGCGTCCTTGACCACCACGTTCAGCTGAAGCTTCGGGAGCATATCAACCGTATAAGCAGTGGCTCGCCACTGGAGTGCTATCCCTTTCTGTTGGCCGCGACCTTTTACTCCTGACACGTTCAACCCCTTGATTCCGATTTTATCGAGTGCCGCTTTTACATCGTCGAGCTTATCTTCCCGTATGATTGCCTCTATTTTTTTCATCTTTTCTTTCACCCCCAGCAGCTATCCTCAGGACTAGCATAACACGGCGTGCCGTGCTCACTAATGTCCAAGCCAACAACTTCCTCTTCTTTCGATACGCGCAGTCCAACTGTATATTTAATCGTTGCGAATATTAGTAGCCCCAGCCCGAAAGCCCAGATGAAGACTGTTACCACATTGATCGCTTGCGCTATAAACTGCCCGACATTGCCTGCGATGAGACCGCTCACACCGCCGTAGGTGCCGTCTGCGAATATGCCGACCGCGAGTAAGCCCCACAGCCCGTTGACACCGTGAACAGAGACCGCTCCGACGGGGTCGTCTACGCCCAGTTTCCACTCGACGAACCAGATGCTTACCATGACAAGAACTCCTGCAATCGCACCGATTACCACGGCTGCCCAGGGTGCCACGAATGCACAGGGGGCTGTTATCCCAACCAATCCTGCTAAAGCGCCGTTACAGATGAGGAAAATGTTCGCCTTTCCGGTTCTGAAGTAGGTCACGTAGCAGGCGATCACAGCACCAGCTGCGCCCGCTAAGAACGTGTTTACCGCGATCACTGCTATCCGCAAGTCCGTTGCTGCAAGCGTGCTGCCGGGATTGAACCCAAACCAGCCGAAGAAGAGTATGAACGTACCCAGAACAATGTACACGATGTTGTGACCGGGTATTGCAACCGGTGTTCCGTCCTTCTTGAATTTGCCCGCTCGCGGCCCTACGAGATACGCACCAGCCAGTGCGACGAACCCGCCAACCGCGTGTACAACGCCCGAGCCTGCGAAATCCACTGCACCTGCACCGTAAGGTAGCGTTGACAGCCAGCCACCTCCCCAGACCCAGTGCCCGTAGATCGGATAGATCACTACGGTCACGATGACAGTGTAAATAAGATATGCCTGGAACTTCGTCCGTCCCGCCATCGCACCGGCAACGATCGTCGCTGCGGTCGCCGCAAACATCGCCTGGAAAAGCCAGAGCATGTTCGTGGTAACATCGTAAGCCTCTCCCGCTAGGAACCATCCGCTGTAGCCGATGAGTGCATTCCCGAGTTCCAGCCCTGGCGCGGCTTCTGACCCGCCAAACATGAACGCGAAGCCGACGACTAGGAAGGCGATCGCACCGAGAGAGAAGTCCATATAGCTCTTCGCCAGGTAGTTCACGGCGTTCTTCGCACGAATTGCACCCACACCGACGAGCGCAAATCCTGCTTGCATGAAGAAGACGAGAAATCCTGCAACCAGTACCCAAACGAAATTGATCGCAATCTCAAGGCTCGCCAGATAGCCCGTATAAGTCATCTCACCGCTGGGGTCTCCTGCCATCACTCCCGGCATCATTGTCAGTAGTATGCCCCCTATAACGAGCATAAATACAGGCACTACTCTCAAATGTCTCGCTGCTATATCTTTTCTTTCTTTTACCATCTATCTTTTTAATTACCTCCTTTCTTAGCTGTTACCCAGCCACTATAAAAAGGGTATGTGAGAAATTAGACTAATAATTAAGAATTGATATGATTTATCAGTGGATAATTACATTTTTATTTGTAATTATGTCCTTAAATATATTAGGCTATTTGGGAACGAATCATAAAAGTTATGAAAATTTAGGGGTGCATTTTTGGACAAAATTACAGAGATCAGTACCTATTTTGGATAACTATGCTTAGAGCCTTAAAAAAGGGTTTTGGACTAGTAATCACCTAGAGTTACAATTATATTCAAAAACCAAACAATTCATACTTAACACCCTCGCCTAGAAACCGCTCGATCCAGCCATGCGCGAAACTAAGCCGTGATGAAAATTC
>JAFGHB010000032.1 GCA_016930255.1 Methanomicrobia archaeon
AAGCGGTTGATTCATAATTTTTCATAACTTTTCTTACCGTTTCTCAAATACTCTAAAAAATTTGAACTTGTATTACTACTAAAAATAGAAAATGAAAAGGGAAGCATTCATATCTTTTCTTAATTATTCTGTTTATTTCTCAAATAGAATAAAAAGAGGGTAATTGAAATTATTAGATAGAGGTGGTATAAGCAATGGAAAACGAAACGAAAATAACTAATAAAGACGACGTATTTGAAGCGATGGGAAAGAACGAAGTGAAGTTCGTGAGACTCTGGTTCACGGATATCCTTGGGCAGTTGAAGAGCTTTGCAATTGCACCGAGAGAATTAGAAGGCGCTTTTGACGAAGGTATGGGATTTGACGGTTCTTCAATACAGGGATTTGCAAGGATTGATGAGAGCGATATGGTAGCGAAACCAGATCCTGCTACTTTTCAAATCGTTCCCTGGCGACCGAAAGAGAATACCGTTGCGAGGATGTTCTGTGATATTTTACAGCCGGACGGCAGTCCTTACGAAGGCGACCCGCGGTATGTCTTGAAGAGGAACCTGGCGCGGTTGAAAGAAGCAGGACACACGTTCTACGTTGGTCCTGAGCTGGAGTATTTCTACTTCCAAGAGAATGGCAAGCCCAAAGTGCTGGATCAAGGAGGTTACTTCGACCTGACGACGCTGGATGCGGGCAGCGACTTACGACGAGATACGATCTTAACGCTGGAGAAGATGGGGATCCAGGTGGAGTACAGCCACCACGAGGTTGCGCCCTCGCAGCACGAGATAGACCTCAGATACAAAGACGCGCTGGAGATGGCGGATCAGGTGATGACCTATCGGATCGTGGTGAAGGAGATTGCGCAACGATACGGCTGTTATGCTACGTTCATGCCAAAACCCATTTTCGGTGTGAATGGCTCCGGAATGCACGTGCACCAATCCCTGTTTAAGGGAGAGCGAAACGCGTTCTTCGAACCCGATGACGAGTATCAGCTGTCGGCGATGTGCAGGGGGTATATCGCCGGACTGCTACGACACGCACCGGAGATTACGGCGATTACCAACCAGTGGGTGAACTCGTATAAACGGTTAGTGCCGGGCTATGAGGCTCCGGTGTATATCGCATGGGCGCGTCGCAACCGTTCGACACTCGTGCGGGTGCCGATGTACAAGCCAGGAAAAGAAAAGGCGACGCGGGTAGAATACCGCAGTCCCGATCCGGCATGTAATCCGTATCTTGCGTTTTCCGTGATGCTCGCCGCCGGATTAGCGGGAATAGAGGGTAAGTACGAGCTGATCGCGCCCAGGGAGGAGGACGTTTATCTGATGAGCGAAGCGGACAGAGCGGCAAAGGGAATAGCGTCACTGCCCGGGAGCTTGATCGAAGCCATTGCACTGGTAGAGCAGAGCGATCTGGTACGAGAAGCACTGGGTGACCATATCTTCAACAACTTTATCACATCGAAGAAGGTGGAGTGGGACAAGTATCGCGTGAACGTGACGGAATGGGAGTTGCAGGAGTTCCTAGGGGTGCTCTGAGCCTGTAAAAAATCGATTGCACTGAGATCCTTTCCCTGCGGTTGACGTGCCGTCAAAAAGGGACGGAGAGGAGTATGAACGAGACGTTAGGACAAAGAATGGAAAAACTCCTTGGTTCAGACGAAGCAAGGATATTAAAAGGCGATTTCGAGCGTGAGCTTTACAGCATGGATATCGGAGACGTTCCGTTCGTAAAGCGACTCTTTGACACCACGCCCGATCTGGTAATCCAGCCGGGAAGCGTTGAAGCGCTCAAGAAAATCGTCCGATTCGCTAACGACGAGTCAGTCGCAATAGTTCCAAGAGGTTCTGCTTCTTCAGGGCTTGGAGGCGTCGTCCCCACCATACGGGGTCTCGTTCTCGACTTCTCAGCCATGAACAGAATCTTTGCGCTGAACAGGGCGGCGGCGGAGGAGGCAACGTTAAAAGTCCAAGCCGGCGTTCGCTGGTCAGAGATCGAGGAGTTCTTGAAGGACGAAGATCTTTCAGTAAGAGCATATCCATCGAGTTTCTTCTCGACCGTGGGCGGCTGGATTGCCACAGGCGGCTATGGAATAGGCAGCTTTCGCTTTGGGCATCTCAGAGATCACATAGAATCCATTGAGGTCATGTTTACCTCGGGTGAGATCACGTCCATTCGGTCCGGGGACGAGGAGTTCGCACGGTTTTTCGGCACCGAGGGACAGTTCGGCATCATCCTATCCGCAACCCTGAAACTGAGAAAGAGGCCGAAGAAATCGCTACCGCATCTGCTCTACTTCGGAAGCACCGAAGCTGCTTTTTCGTTCGTAAGAGACCTGATACAACAGGCAGAGATCACGCCGTACCACATAAAATATGTGGACGCTGCACATCTTGGCGAGGTGAATAGAATCCTTGACGAGGATTTGTTCAGCGAAAAGGATGCGGTTTTGGTAGCGTTTGAAGATGAGAAGGAGGAACTGAGCTTTCTCGCGTTCGCCGAGATACGAGGCATACACGCGGAAGATTATCTTGCAAAGTACCTCTGGCACGAACGACTCTTTCCTATGAAGAGACGTGGTTGCAATAAAACGCCGTTAGCCTGCGAGCTCGTTATGCCGCTGGAAAGCGTCGTTCCGTTTCTTAACACGCTGAAACGAAAGATCAGGAGCTACAGGGTTGATCTGAACGTGGAATCGCACATTGTAAGCGATAGAGAGGCACTGGTGATGTTAACGTATGCCTCAGACGTACGAGAGTTACGAGCTTATCTCGCCCATCTAACGCTTATCCCAGTTCTTACAAGGCTCGGACTGAAGTTTGGCGGCGTGCCTTATGGCGTTGGCATCTGGAACTCACCATTCCTCAGCGATAAATACGATAAGGAGACGCTCAGGAGCTACAGGGCCTATAAGAGAGCCGTTGACCCCTGGAACATTTTGAACCCAAACAAATTCTTCGCAGTGAGGACGAAATGGGCGAATATCCCCGGGCTGCTCTTTAGACCGTTTATATTCAGAATGCTCGTTCGGTTTGCGCGATTGATTGCTCCGGTGCTCGCTACGCCGGGAAGCACAACTGAGTGTGGAGCTGAGGAATCGGTACTTGAAAAGGCCGCATATTCGTGTGTTAAATGCGGAAGCTGTGCTGCTCACTGTCCCGCGTATACTGTTACCAACGAAGCGTCTGTGATCCCTAAGAACAAGCTTATGCTGGCAAAGAAACTTCTTGCGGGGGGAAAGATCGCGAAAGGCGATTCCGACAAGGTTTTTCTCTGCACCCATTGCGGGATGTGTCGAGAAATCTGTCAGAACGACTTAGACCTTCCCGCTGCATGGCTGGAACTGGAGGAGCGGTTGGGGAATAGATTTGGCAGACCGGACGAAGCGATCCGGGACTTTGTCGCAACGACGGAATCGAGTGAGCGATATTGGAGGTTAGTAAATGCCCAGAAAGTATAATATCGAGGTCTCACCGGCACCGCCACGATTCCCGCCCGTCGGGAAGTTCGTGATCGAACGCAGTGCTGCGGATTGCATCAATTGCGGCAGATGCGTACTAACGTGCATTCATAGCGTCCACGCGAGATTGGATGAGGATCTGAGACGCATGGCGGAGCCCGAGGATTATCGCTGTAAGGGCTGCTTCCGCTGTGTCCAGGAATGCCCGAAAGAAGCGCTTACCATCCGAAGCAGTGACGAGTATCTCCGTCTCGGTGATTCGTACTGGACACCCGAGATAATCAGTAAGAACTGGTACCAGGCGGAAACAGGCAAGGTTCCGGTCTCAGGCGCCGGTTACCTCGGGCCGTTCTCAGGCGAGGGGTTCGATTCGATGTGGACAGATATGTCCGAGATCGTACGACCGACAAGAGACGGGATTCACGGACGAGAATACATCAATACCTCAGTCGATATAGGGCGAAAAGTGCCCGTGATTAAATTTGACGCTCAAGGGCGAATCGTATCGCCGCTACCACCGACATTGAGCGTGCCACTACCAATACTCTTCGATACGCTCCCGTTTGGGGGTTACGGAAACGTATATGAGGCAGTGGCCAGAGCGGCTTCGTTCCTCGGAACGCTCATGATTGTGGATCCTGACGCGTGGTTCAATAAGGAGTATGAAGCAAATGCAGTGCCCGTGCTCACGCAATCTGCACTTGAAGATTCGGTTACGGCGTGCAAAATGGCCGAATTAGACTATGGCAGCACCGTGCTAGGTGCGGTAGAAGAGTTGAGGAACGCGAACCCGGAAACTATCGTCTCGGTGAGAGTGCCGTTTGGAGACACTGCAGCAGAAATCGCGGAGGAATTGACGTGCGCCGGTGTAGAGGTCGTGCATCTTTACGCAGACTGCAATGGGAAGCAGATCGACCCACCTGGACCCGGAGAACCGCGGTTGCTCAAAGATATGATCCTAGAAGTCCACAGGCAGCTCGTCGCACGCAAAATCCGGGATGAGGTAACGCTTATTGCAAGCGGCGGTATCGCTATCGCGGAGCACGTGGCGAAGTCGATCCTCTGCGGTGCGGATTTGGTTGCTATCGACCTGCCGCTTCTCATTGCGCTCGAATGCCGGTACTGCAAAAACTGTCACAGCAGCGGGTTAAAATGCCCGGTATCGTTGAAGGACGTAGATCCGCGGTACGGCGCGCAACGCATAATCAACCTCGTCGGCGCATGGCGGAACCAGCTGCTCGAAGTCCTGGGCGCTATGGGCTTGCGAGAGGTGAGAAGGCTCCGTGGCGAACTGGGCAGGGCGATATTCTTCGAAGAGATCCAGCGAGAGACGTTTGATACCATATTTGCAAAGGAGGTGTCGTACAATGTCAAAGCCGGTAATTAAACTGGTACACTCGCGATTCCCGAATGAAATATCCGCAGTCGAGGTAACGCGGGCTACAGAAAGTTGCATAAGCTGCGGCACCTGTGCCAACGTATGTCCCTTTGGCGTGCACGAGCGTAAGCCAGGACATAACCGAATTTCAAGGCCGCAGAGTCATCTCTGCATCGGTGCTTCGTGTGAGGATATGTCCTTTTACTGCGTCAACCACTGCCCCAGAAAAGCGCTATCCATAGGCACCAACCAGAATTACAAAACCATCGGCGATCATCGTTGGACTCGTGACCTTATACTCGGAACCTGGAAGCAGGCAGAAACGGGAATGCCGCTCAAAGGTCGAGAATACGAAATCGGCGACTCTGGAGGTGGTTTTGACCGTATGGCCTTCAAGTTCCTGCACGCGCGGGTGACGGACGCAATTGACGATGACGCGATAAGCACCGAGATCGACCTGAATAAACGAGCGGGTAGGAGGATCTGTATCGACGTGCCGTTCTACGGTGGCGGGATGTCTTTCGGTTCCATCAGCCTCTCCGTAATGCTCGCGAGGGCGAAAGCGGCGAGAGCCTGGGGCACATTTACCTGTACCGGCGAGGGCGGTTTCCCAGCAGAACTGCAGGAGTACGATGAGAACGTGATCACACAGGTAGCAACCGGGCTATTCGGCGTCTCTGAGGATACCATCCAGCGTGTAAAGATCGTAGAACTCAAATATGCACAGGGCGCGAAGCCGGGGCTTGGCGGGCATTTACTGGGCGATAAAGTAACTGCCGAGGTTGCACGTCTGCGCGAAGCGGTTCCCGATAGCAGTTTATTTTCACCATTCCCATTTCACAGCGTTTATTCCGTGGAAGACCATGAGAAACACGTCGATTGGATAAAGGAGATCAACCCGGATGCCATTATCTCTGTGAAGGTTTCTACAGCACGTGATGTCGATATGGTCGCCGTTGGAAGCTATTACGCCGGTGCGAACATAATCCACCTGGATGGTAGTTACGGCGGCACGGGGGCGGCGCCCGAGATCGCGAAGAAGAATATCGCCATGCCCATCGAGTACGCGATAACGAAAGTGCATGAGTGCCTCAAGGAGGAGGGGGTACGAGAGGAAATGACGGTAATCGCAAGCGGCGGTATTAGGACGGCCCATGACGCGGCAAAGGCGATCGCGCTGGGCGCTGACGGTGTCGTTACCGGTACAGCGGAGCTTGTAGCACTGGGCTGTGTGCGCTGTGGCAGTTGCGAATCAGGTCGGGGCTGCCCACGAGGCATTGCAACGACTGACCCGGAACTTGCCAAGGCTGTTGACGTGGACTGGGGAGCGCAACGCCTCATCAATCTGTACGCAGCGTGGCGTAGCGAGATAGTTATGATCCTGAGACGGCTCGGGATGAGCAGTATAAAGGAACTCGTCGGCAGATACGATTGCCTGAGTTATGAAGGCCAGAGCAAAGGCCCGAGGAGGGGAATATAGATGGCCATGAGCAACTACAACTATTCAGAGGCCGAAGGAGGCTGCGGTGTCGTTGGCTTTGCTTCTACGACTCTTGTTAAGGGTAAGCACATCTTTAAGCCCGCGTTCCAGATGCACAACCGAGGAAACGGAAAAGGAGGCGGTATCGCCGCGGTCGGGCTCTCGCACGAGGACCTCGGCGTTTCGCAATCTGTACTCGAAGCGGATTATTTACTCCAGATAGCACTGCTCGATCCCGACGCCCGCGAGGAGATAGAAGCGGAGTTCATTGCGCCCTTCATGGATGTCGACCACGCTGAAAACATACCGACCGTTTCGGATTATCGCGCGATAGAGGGCCTGGAGCTGAAACCACCGGATGTGTGGCGTTATTTTGTCCATGTAAAAGCGGCCGTGTTGGATGCTTTCGTAAAGGAGAATGACCTGGGCGATTGGGACAGGAGAAAGGCCGAAGATGAGTTTATCTACCGAAACAGCTTCAGGATCAACAGTAGATTCTACGCCGCACTCGGCGACAGGAGAGCGTTTGTGCTCTCGCACGGCAGGAATATGATGATTCTGAAGATCGTCGGGTACGCAGAGAACATTGTGAAATATTACAAACTCGAGGACTTCCGAGCGCACGTCTGGATCGCGCATCAGCGTTACCCTACACGCGGCAGGGTCTGGCATCCCGGCGGAGCGCACCCATTCGTGGGAATGCATGAAGCGTTCGTGCACAACGGCGATTTCGCGAATTACCATTCAGTGGTCGAATATCTGGAGCAGTGGGGTCGAGAAACCCTATTTCTGACCGATACCGAGGTTGCCGTGCTGCTCTTCGACCTTCTAAACCGGGAGTGCAACTATCCGCTGGAATATGTCATCGAGGCGATGGCACCGACGACCGAGCTGGATTTCGAGCGGCTACCGCATGACAAGCAAGCGATATACCAGGCGCTTCAGACTTCTCATATCCACGGATCGCCGGACGGCCCATGGTTCTTCATCGTTGCACGAAACGAGCCGTACGAGAACTATTTCCAGTTGATCGGGATAACGGATACCTCCATGCTGCGGCCACAGGTATTTGCACTTGTCGAGAGCGAAGAGCTGCAAATAGGTCTCATCGCGTCGGAAAAACAAGCGATCGACGCGACGCTTAAGAGTCTGTCGGATGAGGATAAACGAATACCCACTGTTGCGGATACGTATTGGAACGCACGCGGCGGCAGCTACACCGATGGTGGTGCTTTCGTATTCACGTTACGAGGTAACGAGCAGAAAACGCTCAAATGCACCAATAAATTCGGGGAGATCGTGACTACACCGGCCTATCAGACGCACTGTGACTTTACCATACCCATCGCGCCTCCCAATGACATGGGAAAGCAGAGAGAACTGATAGAAGTGGCATTGAAGAGCCCGCTCGATTTATTCGAGTTCTTGAAAGGAGGCGTTAAGGAGTGGGACTGCAACAAGCTCCGCTGGACTGCATCCGAACTCACAAGGTACGCGGATGAGAACGAGCGAACGAAAGCGATGGTAATAGAAGGGTTAACACTCCTCAACGACCGCAGGTATGATACAGGTAGCAAAAAGAGGAGCACGGTAATCCAGCTAGTAAAAGAAGCACTTCATCGAATATTCGATGCGACGCCGCCGATAGAGGCTGCAAGCCCGGGTACGTATCATTTGATTCGCTGGTCGAATAAGGGCTGCTTACGCCCACCAGAAAGCGGCGAGGATATGCTGGTAGTAAATGTAGAGGAGTTTCCGCCGGAAGGAGAAGCCGGTACTGCGCGACTTATCGTAAAGGCGTATAAGATGGGCTGGAGGCGATTTATAGCGTATAACACCCAGGGTCAGCGTTTCTTTGGCTCTGGATTGGGATCGTGTACATCGGGCGTGCGGCTTGACGTTTATGATAGCTCCGGGGATTATTTTGGCTCTTCCATGGATGGCGCGGAACTGTACATACACGGGGACGGGCAGGACCAGCTCGGGCAGATCTTGAAGACCGGGAAGCTCGTGGTCTTCGGCGACGTCGGGCAGACCTTCATGTACGGTGCGAAGGGTGGAGAAGCGTACGTATTGGGAAATACGGCTGGCAGACCGCTGATCAACGCAGTGGGCAAGCCGCGTGTGGTGATAAACGGGACCTGTCTCGATTACTTAGCGGAATCGTTCATGGCTGGCGACCCACTGAACGGCGGCGGGTTCGTCGTGGTAAACGGACTGGAAACCACCGAGAAGGAGGAGTTCGTAGAGCAGGAGACGCCTTACCCAGGCTCAAATCTGTTTTCGCTCGCATCGGGCGGTGCCATTTACATAAGGGACCCCCATTGCAAGCTCGATGACGAGCAATTAAACGGTGGTGAATTCTCGATTCTAACACCAGAAGATTGGGAGCTCATTGTACCGTATTTGCAGGAGAATGAGCGGCTATTGGGTATATCCGTCGAAAACGACCTGCTGACGGTAAACGGCGATATGAAGACGCCGCAAGAGGTTTACCGGAAGGTCAGGCCGAAAAAGGCCCTAGCCCTTAACGGCACGTGATAATACGAGTGATGTGGCGAGCCGCGCCGTGATGACTAATGACATAAAGAGTAGACATCTATCATTTATTTGAAAACAGGGGTAGCTTAATATTGCAGGTTCCAAGACGAGCGTATGAACGATCAGGAAGATTTGAGTAAACGGGAAGCATGCGGAATAGCAGGTATCGCGTTAACCGCGGATAGCGATGCAGCACTGCCCATTTTTTATGCGCTCTACGCGTTACAACATCGAGGGCAGGAGTCAGCGGGTATCGCAGTATGCCGTGGTGCGAGCGAGGTGGGAAACGAACGGCGTGCAGGAACGGGCGATATATCGCTGATAAAAGATATGGGGTTTGTGCATGACGTCTTCGATGAGCGACGATTGAGCATGCTCAAGGGCAATATCGGCATAGGCCATGTCAGGTATCCGACGACCGGAGCGTCGAAGCTCGAAAATGCAGAACCGTTACTCGTGAGTTACCGGCACGGTGATATTGCGATTGCACATAACGGCAACCTCGTTAACACGGGAGAGTTACGAAACGCGTTGGAACGCGAGGGCAGGATTTTCCATTCTGATACGGACACGGAGGTGATAGCGCAGTTGCTCGCGAAGGAACTGATGCAGCACGATCTCATAGCAGCAATCAAGGAACTGATGCAGCGCGTGATAGGCTCGTATTCGTTGGTTATCTTGCTGGATAACACGTTAGTAGCGGTTCGAGACCCCTTTGGCATTAAACCGTTATGTCTCGGTGAATTGCGCGATGGCACTGACGGAACGGTTAAGGGGTATATAGTGGCATCAGAAAGTCCTGCGATCGACGTGTTGGACGGCACGTTGCTCAGAGATGTACGACCCGGGGAGGTGCTGGTGTTCACCAACCCCCAAGGCTTGCCGCGTACCGGGCCGCAATCCCCAGAACAAACACCCAACGTAGCGAGCCATCAGCTATGTAACGGGCTCAACGCCGCTCATTGCATCTTCGAATATGTCTATTTTGCGCGGCCCGATTCGGTACTCGATGGACGGTTGGTGTACGACGTGCGGATGAAGATCGGCGAGCGCTTGGCGGAGGAGCATCCCGTAGACGCTGACATTGTATCGCCCGTACCAGATTCTGGCATTGCGTCTGCACTGGGGTATGCGAAGAGGTCGGGAATCGATTACCTGGAGGCTTTTATCAAGAACCGCTATGTTGGCCGGACGTTCATCATGCCTGAGCAGAATTCACGCGATACTGCGGTGCGATTGAAATTAAACGTTGTGCGTGCGAATCTCGAGGGCAAGCGAATCGTCCTGGTGGATGACAGCATCGTGCGGGGCACGACGTCGAGGAAAATCGTGGATTATTTGAAGATAAAAGGCGCGAAGGAGGTGCATCTGCGAATCGGCAGTCCACCCATTATCGCGCCCTGCTACCTTGGTATCGATACGCCAACGCGGGCGGAATTGGTGGCGTCAACGAGGACAAGGGACGAAATTTGCGAGTTTTTACACGCCGATTCCCTCGGCTATCTCAGTCTGGAAGGGTTGATCGATGCGGTGGGCATAGATGCGAAGAACCTCTGTCTAGGCTGCCTGACGGAAAACTATCCTGTGGAAATCCCCGGGGAAACGTGCAGGGCGGAACAGCTAAAACTGGCGCAGTTTTGAATGAAGCACTCACTCGTTCGGTGCTCTTGTGAGCGATTCCATTTAGTTTAGTTTAGACGAGTTTCTTGCCCGGCTCCGGCAGGCCCACGGAATAGACCGTCTCAACGGTTATTGTGCCAACACGATTTATACTCATCCCCATCTTCTTCATTTTGCTCTCCAGTGTGTCGAAGAGGGGGCCGGAGGTCTGCCAGCCAACAAAAGCGCCTTTTATTTGATACCCTGTCGGTGGTGGAGAGGTCCAAGCAACTGCGGCTGCTTTCCTCGTCCGCTCCACATTCTTCTTCGTCTTGCCTTCAAAAACCTCAGCAAACGCTATGGTCTCCTCATTTATCGCCGATAGAGTCCCGATAGGCGCGACATTCAACGTACCTGCTTCGTCCATTGTTCCGAGCGCTTTCGAGGCTGCGGGGTCATTAAACATATCCATAACCTCTTTTGGCATTTTTACCATTTACCTCACCTCACGTATAGACAACGTTTCAGCCTTTAAATGTCTTTCGGGTTCGATGTGTTGCATGTTTACCACCAATTTGGTTGACTAAGTGTGCAGCAACATGGGCTGGTTGCTTAGGCATCGAGACGGTAATAAGTAAAACACGATTATGGTAGGTGTCAGGAAGATTTCAGCGAAAGCATGTCCAGTACCCTTTAAGTTCCTCTTTGAGCTCTCCAACCACCATTTCGGTATCGGTTAGCACCAAATCTCGCCGGTATCGTTCAGGAACGCGCTCAGGCTCCTTTATAGCCGTTTCTATACCCGTTAATCCTGCGATTAAAGCCACCCAGGCGAAGGGCAAGATGGTCTCATTGTACCCCGAGGCGATTAAATCGATCTCTTTCCCTTCACAGAGTGCTGCTGCAAGCTCCCGCGTCTTCTCCCCGATCATCCTGAAGCCCTTTAACGGTAACCCCAAGTGCGTGAGCTGATCATCAAAATAGGGGTCGGAACCGCCGTTTCTGATGATAATCTGGGGCTTAAACTCGTTTGCCAGCGGCTGTGCGATTTCCTCGAGGACTAATTTATAGGAATCATAGCCCGCGTAGGGGGGCATTGGAACATTGACGGTATAGCCTGCGCCCTTGCCCGCTCCAAGTTGTGAGATATAACCTGTTCCCGGATATAACGTGCGTGGGTCTTGGTGTAGATCAATGAACAAGACCCGTGGCTCGTCGTAGAAGTATTGCGCGGTGCCATTTCCGGCATGGGCGTCGGTATCCAGAATCAAGATCCTCTGTAGCCAGTAGTTCTCCATCAGATATGTGGCACAGAAGGCGACATCGTTATAAAGACAAAAGCCTTCTCCAAAGGAGGACTGGGCATGGTGCAGCCCACCGCCGATTGAGATTGCTTTCGTATATTCGCCTCGTTCTACCAGATCCGCGGCTCGCTTCGCCTGACCGATAATCAGTCGAGCCGCTTCTTCCACGTTCCCTGGCCTCCCGATGGGCCTATTATCCGCACTGTGGAACTGATAAAATCGGCCGTCATGAACCGCTCCCCGGTGCGCAGCGCGGTAATACTCCGTGGTAAAATCGATATACTCCCGGGTGCAAATCAGGAGCAGATCTTCGTCGGTAGCCTTCTCTGCACCTACGATTCGATACTGCTTCTCGCCGAGACGCTCCTTCAAGAACGGCATGAAGGTTTGGTACCGGCGTCCCCTAAACGGATGACCTTCCCCGAAATCGTACTCCTTTAAATCGGGATTCCACAAAATTGCGAATTGCGAGGGCATGGGTGGTTCTCTCTCTTTCTCTACTTTTATCTCTTATTAGTTATTCTTGCCGCGCTGAAAAAGATGTCACTTCAGATTATCTCTTTATTTACAGGTGTTGTTCTGTTGCTTCTAAAACTCCTCATCCCGAGAATCCATCTCGCCGTTTGTGCACGACGATACGGGTATACATACGTCGCTTTACGTCGAATCGAAGAACGCGGAGGGTTTATGCTTCGGGTCCCTTATGTGGTTGCAAGGTTTATAAGCATGACGTACTCTCTCTTATGGAATACTGTAATATAGGAGGTGAGCAGAGACATGGTATGTGCAGCGAAGATGTTCAGCGAGGATGAAGAAGACTTGCTGTGTATCTTAAAGAGTAAGCCGCGAAGAAGCGAGTGGCTTGACGTTGAGGAAGACTTGCTGGCGATGGACGACGAGTTCTAATCGTTCTTCTGCGTAACGCAGCAAAAATAGGAAAGAAACGTTATTTTTCTTATTTTCCATTTTTCTTTCGTTTTAACCGTTCAAATTGGAGGGCGCGATCGGCGGCTTCATTCTTAGCAGTGAACGGCGCGTGCACCCTCCTCTTTTTTATGTTCCATACACTAAGTATATACAAACATAGCATGACGAGCATGACTGGTACAACCATAAACCTGCGTGAAGTGGATGACCTGAGCTGGGAGAAGGAGGTAGAGCTTTCGGAGCTGCCCGTGCTCGTGATGTTCTGGAGCCCCACCTGCGTCCACTGCAAGGAGATGGAGCCGTACTTCATCCAGTACGCCCTCGAGTATGAGGGAAAGGTCAAATTCGCGAAGCTGAACGTCGTCGAGAGCCCGTTCACCGCCGACCGCTACGGGATTATGGCTACCCCGACCTTTACGTTCTTCTGTCTGGGCAAACCCGTCCAGAACCTTGCGGGCGCGGCCTATCCGACGCTACTGAAGAAATTGATCGATGAATCGCTCGAGCACGGCGCGCAATGCCTGGAGAAATCGACGCCCGTACGATTCGATCCCGCGTATGCGTGAGGGTCAGAAATTCGAAGGGAAAAGCTTATGGTTTTGGATAAGGCAATAGAAGATAGAACTCTGTTCGCAAGAGTCAATTGAATATTAACAGGTATCTCTTTCAAATTCCGCATCTTAATATCCCTTACTTAAACAAATCATCAAATAAAATGGACGGAACTTGCCTTTTTAGTGATTCCTCATTGTTCATAATATACTTTTTAAGTTTATCGAAGTCTTGAATATCAGAAGGTAACATTCGCGATATTAGAATTGCAACTGTTCTAGGAATGCCATTATTCATTAACGTCAAGGTTGTCGGTTTGCTTGCCCCTACCTCGATATAATACGGTACTTTTTCATCCGATTTGCTTACATCAATACCTCTTTCCTGGGCTACAAATTTCAAAATGTCTATATAACAACTAAGATCTCTACATATCTCAAATGTCAATTTTTGGTTTATATCACGAATGATTTCTTCTATTGTTTTATTAATAGATTCTTGGTCATCCACCATTTTACCTTGACTTTGCAGATAATTAATTCGTTCGCGAATGATTTCGCCGAGAGTTTTTTCGTTTGACCACCGAGATGACAACCAAGCGTAATATGTTAAAGAATTCTGATGGTAACCCCTTTTGAAGCACTTGTTTATTATTTCCATTATCTTAAGCAAATTATTATAAAAATCTGAATATTTAGAGGGATGAACAGGGATAGCCAAAGAATTTGAATTTTTTAAAAAATTATACAAATTATTCTGCAATCTTGGATCTATAGATCTATTTCTTGTAATCACATCTTTATGAAGACCAATTTTAGAAGAAATTTTTGTTAAATGTACAACTATTTCATCCAAATTTTCTTTTGAAATTTCTGTATTTCTTTTAATTAATTGCTCAACAAATTCATCACTTCCTTTTGCTATTTCGTTGATTAAAAATCTGGTTACAGCAGCCTTAACATCATCCTCCTCTTGTTTATTATAATTTTTGAGGTGCCCCACTATTTTATCTCTCTTACCTGAAATAACATTCTCCATTGAGCTTTGAATAGTATGGCCTCCGTCTTCTAATTCTGGTTTATAACCCTCTTCAGCCCAGGAATCAATGTCAACACAATAGATATTTCCAGAAAAATCCTTCATTAATCTGCCTGCTCTCCCAGCTAAATTCCAAAAGGTTAACTCGTCCATTGGCATTCCTTTTCTAGGCTTATAAATTACGATACTTTTCGCTGGAAAATTAACACCCTCTAATAGAGTGCTAGTACAACACATTGTACCCAAAATTTTTTGGGAAAATAACGATTCGACCGCTGATTTGACGGAAGAAGGCATATCACTATAATGATAACCAACACCTCTTTTTAAGTAGTCAATTAAATAATACTGAGGATGTATATTTATTTTCAGAAAATTAATGAATTCAGTAATCTTTGAATTTTCGACTTTTGTATTTTTCACTTCAGAATAGGCTTTTGCTGTTTTTCTGCAGTCTGAAGGCCCATTGCAGTATATCATTATCGATTCGCTCTCAACTAGGATGTTTTTTGCTACCCACGCCTTTCTCGCATAAATACTGGTCGGGATATTTTCTTGTACTTCATGTTCATCCAACTCAAATCTTCGTTTTAATTCTTGAGATCCTTGCCATAGTTTGATTTTTCTATTTTCTATATCTACAAATATCAAGTTTTGATGAACTGGAGGTAATCTTGTATAAATTCTTTGTAAATTTTCAGTGAAGAATATTTTACCGAATTTTTCTGGATTTATGGTGAACGGGGAAATAAAAACGATCTGCAGATTCGGATTCCAGTCAATAATTTGTTGAATACTTTCCTCAAGCCATATCCCCCTAGCTTCCTCTTCAATTTTGTGGGCTTCATCAACAATAAGAAGGTCAATAGATAGGGGATAATCAATTTTGCCTTCAATGGCTTGTAATCGTTCTTGTGTTAGAATTAATACAGCTCTTGAAAGCTCTCTTTTACCCTCACCAATGATTTCCCATGACGATGTAAGTATATCTACATCTCTTATTGAAAATTTATCAAATATTTTTCTAAAGTCATTTTGTATTTGAGCAATTAAAGCTCTCGTTGGAACTATATATATTATTGTTGATTTTTGCTTATTTAAGAAGTGATCGACAACATACCTTTCTAGAACAAAGGATTTACCTGCTGAAGTTGGTGCAGATATGGAAACATTTCTTTTGTTTCTGAGTGAATTGAATACCGCAGTTTGGAAATCTGTCAGATATATAGTTCGATCTTTTATTGTGAAACTATTCGAAATTACCTTCTTAGTTACTTCGATACCTAAGGTTACCGGCAAATTTTCTAGTTCTTCGCCACTAAATATATTGAAGTAATCCTTATAGTCATACGGATCAGAAAATGACATTTCTAATATTGGGAAATTCCCAAGACGTAGGAATATTAGTTCAGAAGCAGCTCTTATAAGTTCGTTTGATTCACTATTTTCCAGTATTATACCTGCGATTTTTAAGGCAATTCGCTTATGCTTTTCATTATCTGAACAGGCAAAGATTGCTGCGCTTTCAATGAGCCTTTTTTGTATATTGAATTCAGATTTGGTTTTATTCCCAATAAAGTTTAATCTCGTTAATTCTTCAAAATCTGTGATAAACTGGGGATTTAAAATTATTTTTTGGCTCAAATCCTCGTAAAAACTAGATACGCTCACGATTTAGAACCTCCTCAATAAAATATTCCCTAATTTTTTGTACATCCTTAAAAGGCAAAAAGAAAAATTCTACCGAATTATCTATATCTGATTTAACAATTCTATCCCTACATTTTTTGTGTACTATCTGCTTGTTTTTACTCAAAGACATTGTCAATGGTCTTTTAATATTATTTTGAATAGTTCTAAAGTTAAGATCTATTAGATCAGACCAATTGAATCCGATAAAAACAGAGTAAACCTTTTTTAATTTTTCCTTTTTATATGTTGAATAGGGATTTATTATTTCTTTGATTTCATCGACATGTCCCTCAAATTTCTTTTCATCAATATAATTACTTATTAGATCGAGTTCGTGTTCTTCTTTATTACCAGACATATGGAAATCATTCAAAGCATCTATTGCATTTTTGATAGCATTATCCATTGATTTCTCAATTTTAGATTCCCCGTAGTAAAGATTTATTTCATCACCTCTTATACCGATATGGATCCCATCAAGACCATGAAAATGGATATTACCGGAGGTTTTTAGGCTCATTTTATTCAAAATTTGGGGTGCATTCCTTTGAGATTCTAATAAAACAAATAATATTAATTCGCCAGGTTCTCCGGTTCCAGAATCTTTCACAAATCTATCAACCGCTTTAAAAACGATAGTAGGGGCATCCTGGCTCGTCATTGGGTCGGAGTACTCTCCCCTTTTTAAGGCATAGGAAATAATATAATTCCTCAATTCACGTATGAACTCTTTGTCAAGTATATTGTCTGAAGAGCATGCAATCATAAAATACTCGCAAAGGATGTTGTCACCGTCATGATTGCACACCTTTTCAATGAACTTGGGAAGATTGTGCTTTCTGACAGATAAAGCCCTTTCAATGAATTTTTCGTCACCCTCTATATCCTTCGCGGCCATTTGCTAGATTCCCCTCCCTCTGATAATTTTATTTATAGTTGTACGCTAGCATATAAATAATTTTATTTCCATCAATGGGTCATTTGATTGCTATGGACTCATTTCGCTACTTCAAAATTTAATTTCCATATTTTTATCTCCTTGATATTATTTAAATCTAAGCCTATGCAGCGTTGTAGATCTAAGGCAATATTAGCGGCTCCCACGGCCTGTATGCCTGAAGGGGACATGAGTAAGAAGGAGCTTACCGTTCGCACCCCTAACCGTAACATTTTTATATCACCCTATAATTTTAATTATGGTACCGGATGGTGTGGTACGGTACGGTATGCATGTACCATCACGTCACGGATGGTTATCAAATCAAGAAAGAGCGGAAGGGTGAAAGAAGACTGACTATACGAGGAGGTGTGTATACTGGTAGAGTTCCCTGCTCTACTCTACCGGCACGCTATGCTCACGTTTGAATGTTTGCGCTGCGGGAAGTGCTGCATGAGCATCACTGAACGGGTCTATAACGTTCCTATGGGCTTAGCACTCTTCCCGGACGAGGTGGCACTCTTTGATAACGCGGACGTCCGACCGTTCGTCGGCATCGAGAATGGCACGGGCATCGTCCCCGTCTGGTTTCAGATGATAAAAGCGCCCTGTCCCTACTACAATCACGAGCGATTCGAGTGTACAATCTACCAGAGGAGACCGGTCGTCTGCAAAGCCTACCCGTTTAAAGTGGTCCCGAGGGCCTACCTACCCAGAGGTGCCGCACCCACAATCGCCATCTAAAGAGAGCATCCGCTCGGTGGTTAATTAGTTAATTGCCAGAAACGTTCTAGGATAAGCGAGCGAGCCAAGGCTTTTTGCGCCCTTCTCTACTTCGTTATCCGCTGCTCAGAACTCGTAGCCGTCTTCTTCCTGCTCTATAGCCCACTCCTCTTCAAAATCAAGGCACAGGCTTCTCGCTCCTCGCTTCTTCAGTAGCCGCAGCAGTTCTTCTTCATCTTCGCTGAGCATCTTCGCTTTATGTTTCATTCTTCGCACCTCCTGAATCCATTAGATTGAATGATCCCTATTAAAATCTTAGCATGGCTACGGCTTTGCACCTAAATTCACGTTTGCACTTTTATTCCTCAGTTCTTGGATTGGGCAAAATCTGTATTCATAATTCACTCAGTCATCG
>JAFGHB010000033.1 GCA_016930255.1 Methanomicrobia archaeon
ATTATATGCGGTAGTGTATATAACATTAATAAATACCCTCAGTGAGGGTTTTTCAAAATCCTCAGAAGAAGTATCCCTCGCTCCGTGTGTATGCGTCCGTTCTCCAAGGTAGAATAAAAATATTCCGTAAACTTTATATATCCGTCTTCCCTATCTACTCTACTAATACTGATGAAGAAGAAGGCTAAGGAACGAGGGCTCGGCACGGTGCTTCACGTCATGGATAAGATGTTGATTGTGCGGGGCGGTAAGCAGAAAGTGAAGAAGGTGCTCAATTCCACCGTCGTAACCGCGGATAAACGGAAGATAGGGAAAGTTTATGATATTTTCGGACCTGTTGATCGTCCGTACGTGACCGTAAAAGTATTTGGCGGCTTAAAGGGAGCGAAGTTGGAAGAACTCAAGCATAAGGAATTATATGTTCTCTGATTGAGGGGAGAAGGTGAAGGAGGATGCATGAAGAGGAGCCAGAGGGAAACGTTGAAGAGGCCTTTGGGCGATCCGATATGGATAGGGAGCGTTTACAGCGACTCAGTGAGCGTCAACGTCGGAAAAGATTGAGCAGGACGATTGGGAAGCAGCGTTTGGTTGCTCAAGCTGAGATAGACCGATTATCCGCGCTGCTTGCTATACCTGAAGAGACGAGAGAGGGCAGCTTGGCGATATACCGACAAGCTTGGGAGAATGATTTGATTCATGGGCGTTCAATAGAGAAGATATTGGCTGCATCTATTTACATGGCGTGCCGTAAAACGAAGGAGCCGAAAACGCTTGATGAGATAGAAAATGCAACGAAGGTGGGGCGAAAGGATATAATAAAGACCTGCAAGTTATTGGCAAAGCGGCTTGGCATGCGGCTCGCTCCAGCATCTCCGGAGGAGTATGTGCGCAGCTTTTGCGCTAAATTGAATTTGAAGCAACCCGTCGAGGATCGCGCTCTGGAGATAATAAATGAAGCGCTGAGGCGGGATATAACAAGCGGAAGAGGTCCTACGGGCATAGCCGCGTCGGCGATCTACATAGCCGCTATCCTGTGTGACGATCGGAAGACGCAAAAGGATGTTGCAGAAGTGACCGGTGTTACGGAAGTAACGCTACGTGTGCGGTACAAAGAGTTGGCGCGGGAATTGGGCATAAAAGTGGAGTAGCCGGATTCTTCAGTGCATGTACCAAATCAGATAGAGAACACGAATTCACGAATAACATCATGAAATCAAGCGGATCTGAGCGGGCATTTGAAGTGATACCTGCGGTAGACTTAAAAGGGGGCAGATGCGTCCAGTTGCGACAGGGCAAGAAAGAGGACGTGATCTTCTCTGCCGCAGACGATCCTGCGAAGATCGCGAGGCAATGGGTGATGCGGGGTGCGAGCAGATTGCATATCATCGATTTGGATGCGGCGCTACAGGAAGCGCAGACCAATTTCGTGGTAGTTAAACGCATAGCGGAGTCAGAAGGGGTGAAGGGAAGGGCGAAGATTCAGGTGGGTGGCGGTATCCGATCGTACGATGCCGCGGTGAAGCTGCTCGAAATAGGCCAGGGAGAAGGCGTCGATCGAATCATCTTCGGGACGGCCGCGTTGAAATCGCCGCAGCTTATCGAGACCGTCGCGAAGGAGTTCTCGCCTGAGCGCGTCATGGTCGCCCTGGATGTGCGGCAGGGTAAAGTGGCGATAGACGGGTGGCGAGAGGTGACAGAGGTAGATGCACCAGAGGCGGCGAAGCAGGCAGAACGGATGGGTGCGGGCAGTTTGCTGTTTACGAATATAGACGTTGAAGGTTTGATGCGTGGTATAAAGCCGGAGATTGTCACGGCGTTCGTACGCTCGGCGAACGTTCCCGTGGTAATCGCCGGCGGCGTAAGCAGTGCAGAGGACGTGTTGCGGATAAAAGAAGCAGGTGCAAGCGGAGTAGTGATCGGAAGTGCGTTGTATAAGGGCAGAATCGATTTTGATGGCTTGGTGACACAATTCCACGATTAAGATTTTTACACTCAGAACGAACCACCGTTTAATCGAAGCACGAGCGTTTTTTTTTGATGAAACTTTTTCCCTGAAAAGTTTCATGGTACGCCGCCGACAGGACTCGAACCTGTGACAAGCCGGTTAACAGCCGGGCACTCTACCAACTGAGTTACGGCGGCAAGCTACAGTCGCGATTCAGCAATTACCTTCTACACTATCTCTTTGGTATTTAAAAGGTTTCAGTTATCACGCGTTATCGCGCGGCCCTCCGCGGGAAACAACGCGCTGACAACTGTTTATGGTCGGAAACCTCGGCTATGAGACGCTCTCATTCCAGCGCATTCAATCGATGCCCAAGCTGTTTCAATTTCTCTTTACCACGTGTCAGCATGAAATTCGCCTTCGCTATGGTAAAATCCAGATACTCCTCGCTGTAAAACCTCCTGCCGTTTGAAGCCAATGGCATGTCCATCCTTTCCGTGCTCAAAATCGCCACCATCACCTTCCCCTCATCCTTTGCAATCGCTTTTATGCCGCTGTATTTGAACCCTGATTCAATCGCGAGCCTTAACAACACCGTTGCCTTCTCCACGCTCCGACATGCCACGTGCAGAATTGGTGATTGTGCGAGTAGCCACAAATCGCCTTCCACGGAAGACCTTGCCTCCCTCATCGCTGCTCGCACTTCCCCCTTCTTCACCGGGCGATGCCACTTACCGATAAATCGCGCTTCGCGCTTCGCACCGATCTCAGGCAGCAAAATCAAAATTATCCGGCCTGAGCAACTGCTCGTTGTAAAGAAGTCATCGAGGTCGTTTATCTTCTGAAGCAGCTCTTCCACCTCTTCGTCTGCACCCCTTCGCCGCAATCTTTCCAGCGCCTGCTTCTTCTCCCCTTCAAAAAGCATCATCACACAGGAAAATTCCAAAAACTTTTTATATTCCCTCAACAACCAACTACTATTAAATCAGAAAATTAGAAAAAATGATAACCGTATTTTTAGTGACCGGGGTGCTCATTGCACTTACGATACTCGTGGCAACCTATCGAGCGGCGATTGGACCCGGTGTATTTAACCGGACGGTGGCAGTAAACGTAATAGGGACAAAAACCGTCGTCCTCTTGGTGGTCATCGGTTATTATTTCGAAAGGCCGCTGTTCTTTGACCTTTCACTTCTGTACGCATTGCTTAACTTTATTGGTACGCTCGTATTCGCGAAATATTTAGAGAGGGGTGAGATATGGTCGAGCTGATAGGAATAATCGAAGCAATCGTAACGCTATTCTTGGCCCTCGGGATATTTTTCATGGTTACGGGCGCAATTGGGCTGTTGCGATTCCCCGACTTTTATACGCGATTGCACGCAACGGGGAAGTGTGATACGCTTGGGGAGATTCTTATTATTGCCGGCTTGCTGATCTACCATATCTTTGTTTATAGCCCCGGAGCGGATATTTCGGTAAAGCTCGTACCCGTGAAGCTGCTCTTTTTAATCATGTTCATCTTACTGACGAATCCGGTAGGAACGCATGCGCTGATGAAAGCGGGCTATACTACCGGGGTGAAGCCGTGGAAGTTAGGAGATAAGCGGCAGTGAAGCGTACAAAGGAGGATAGATAAGACAATATGACCAACGATAAAGGCGGGAAATGGTTCGGATTTCTCCTCACGTTTATTGTTATGTACCTGTTTTGGATCCTTCTCTCCGGCATATTCGATGCGTTGCATCTTGGCGCAGGTCTCATCTGTAGCGCGATTGTGGCGTTCATCTCGCATGACCTGTTTGTGAAGGAAGGAGGCCTTCCTTCCGATAAATTCGTTCGCCTTCTTAAATACATACCGTGGGAATTATGGCAAATCGTGCTGGCGAATCTGGATGTCATGTATCGGGTACTTCATCCCAAGTCCTTCGAACGGGGAAGACCGGATGGCAGCATGTTCGGCGTTGGGCCGGTTGATCCGGGGGTAATTGAATTTGAAACGACGTTGCGGAGTGATTTCGCACTCGTTACCATGGCGAATTCCATTACGTTAACGCCGGGAACGATAACCATAATCGTCGACCCGGAGATAGGTAAGTTCTGGGTACATGCAATCGCGAAAGCCCCCGGCGATGCACTCTTAGTGGATCAGGAGATGCAAAATAGAGTGGGAAAGGTGTATAACGAACTATGATAAAAACGACAGCTTTAGATCATTGCTTCAAAGGGCCGATAGAGGTGAGCGCATAGACGATGATCGTACCTATTGACCTTGCTCTGTTATTTCTCATTGTCATCCTTGCACTCGTGGCGATAACCGTGAGAGACCTCTTGAGTGCAATTATCGTGTTGACTGCGTATAGTTTCCTGATGGCGATGGTCTGGGTGGAGATGCATTCGGTGGATGTGGGCTTTACCGAGGCGGCTGTCGGCGCCGGTGCAACGACCGCGTTCTTAATTGCCGCATTAGCACGGACAGAGAGGTGGGAGAAAGGATGAAACAAATATCACTCGCGGCGCTCATTTTCGTTCTTCTTTTGGGGGGTCTGTTTATCTATGTGGCCGAGGATATACCTGACTTTGGGGATCCGAATTCCCCTCCGAATAGGTACACTCCTTTGTTCAGCCTCGATGCAGCCGAGTCCGTGGATGCTTTGAATCAAGGTGCTGTTCCGGAGGCGTTGGTCGAGGCACTTACGGATAGAGGTTTTCGGGACTATGAACTGCCGACAAAAATTGAGACGCTAACAGAAGGAGAATGGGAGGGATATCTCGTTCCGGATGAGCAATATTACAAAACATCCATTGCCAAATTTGGCACGGCTCCTGATGCCCCAAAGGAGCAGAAATATTACTTTATTAAGCAGGAAGGGAACGCACTGGAAGTGTATCGCTATGCGCCGATCATACGATATGTGGAGGAAGGCGAGCATGAAACCGAAGTCCCGAATATGGTGACCTATATACTTGCCGATTACAGGGGCTATGATACGCTCGGGGAGACCACGGTTATATTTACCGCAGGGATCTCCGTTATCTTATTGTTAAGGAGAAGAGGTAAGAAACCAGAATGATCGAGAAAGATTGGATACACGAACGGAACGTCATAATAGAGACCATTGGGAGACTGATGGTTCCGTTCATCCAGTTGTTTGCATTGTATGTCATCATCCATGGAGCAGGTGGACCGGGCGGGGGATTCCAGGGCGGCGTGATAATCGCCTCGTCCTTTGTCTTATATCTCGTCATTTTTGGCCTTGCTGCAGCAGGGAAGCGATTCCCGGAGCGTGCGAATAACTATTTGATGAGTACCGGGGTGTACATCTACGCGGGCGTCGGGCTCCTGGCAGTAATTGTTACGTTAGGGGCTGCGCAGTATCTCAACTATGGGTTCATTCCCTTGACTCATATGTTTGAGGAGAACCGTGCGTTGGGAATGGACCTTGTGGAAATAGGTATCGGAATAACCGTGGGTGCAGTTATCACCGAAATATTCTTCAATCTCGTATGGAAGCAAGAGGATGAAACAGAGAAGGAGGGGCAAGAATAACAATGATCGTTGAGGAATTTCTCGCAAAATATAACTACTGGGTCGCTATCATTCTCATCCTTATTGGTTTTTACGCGATGATCTCGAAGGATAATTTGATAAAAAAGGTCATAGGTTTGAGTATATTTCAAACTGCAATATTCCTGTTCTACATCTCACTGGCCGATATTGGACCTCTTCCTCGGGGAACTGCGCCGATCGTGAGCGAGGAGATGATACACATGGGATACGTCTACGTGAATCCTTTACCCCATGTGCTTATCCTGACAGCGATCGTCGTATCAGTCGCTACAACAGCAGTGGCTCTGGGGCTAGTAATACGGATGTACGAGCAATACGGGACGATAGAAGAATCAGAGATCATAGAGAAGGAGAGAAAGCTGTAACGTGCCATCGGTGCCACGAGAGCGAAAAAGGAATAGCTTTATATATATAGTGAGAGAAGAGAAAAGAGGAAGGAGGTACATGGTAGGGAATGCTAAGTGTTGATCATTTTCCGGTGCTTATCATAGCAATATCGCTTGTCTCCTCATTCACTATTCTGGTTGCCGGTTGGTGGAACAAGAAAGCGTGTTGGTTTATCTCTCTCGGAACCATCTTCGTTCAGCTCATCATGGCTATTACCATTTTGAATCACGTCCTGAACGTGGGACTGATCAGTTATTGGCTTGGTGGGTGGATGCCTCCATGGGGCATAGAATACGTCATGGACGCGTTGAACGGGTACATATTGGTCGTGCTCCTTTTCTTAGCGTTGGTCTGCGTGGTTTATTCCAAGCGGAACATCGAGCATGAATTGCCGGGGAAAATCGTTCCGTATTATGTCGTTTATCAACTTCTCGTTACCGGTTTGTGCGGTGTAACCGTGACCGGGGATATCTTCAATCTGTATGTGTTCGTCGAGATATTCTCCTTAGCGGCATATGCGTTGATCGCATCGCGGGGTGGGGTATCGCTCAAAGCAAGTTTTGTGTACCTCGTCATGGGTTCGATTGGTGCCTGTTTCGTCCTGATCGGCATTGGTATGATCTATTCAGTGACCGGTTCACTAAACATGCACGACATCTCCATCTTATTGCCCCCGTTATACGAGACGGGAGCAATTAATAGAGCAGTTTTTGCGGCTTACGCACTCATTGTCGTTGGACTGAGCATAAAGATGGCGCTCTTCCCGCTTCATACTTGGTTGCCCGACGCGCATTCCTTTGCACCTGCGGAGATCAGTGCAATGCTGTCCGGTATCATCATCGAGGTATCGACCTATGCGCTCATACGGATTTCGTTCTCTGTCTTTACGGTGGATTTCCTCAGGCTCGTGCCGGTATTCGATGTTATTGCTTGGATAGCGGCAATAGCGATAATTTACGGCTCCGTTCTTGCGATAGCGCAGATTAATTTGAAGCGGATGCTCGCATATTCATCGATATCGCAGATGGGATATATCATGCTGGCATTCGGGCTATCGCTATCTACCAGGGCGACGCTCTGGGGTGGATTGACACCCGCCTTGATGCATATCTTGAACCACGCCTTAATGAAAGGATGCCTGTTTATGGTTGCCGGTGCATTTATCTACAAGGCCGAATTGTGGAACATTACGGATCTCAGGGGTTTGGGTAGGAAAATGCCGTATACCTGTGCTGCATTTTCGCTGGCTGCGATCTCAATGATCGGGGTGCCACCGAGCGTGGGGTTCGTCTCGAAAGTATATCTGATATTCGCCATTGTAGAACAGGGGAACTTCATATTTATGGCGGTCGTTCTGCTCAGTACCTTACTCAACTTGGTTTACTTCTGGCGTGTCATAGAAATGCTCTATATGAGGGTGGGCGAGAAGGGACCCCATGCCGAATATGCGGAAAAGGTAGAAAGGGACGAAATACCACTTCTCATGCTTATCCCAATACTCACTCTCGGGATCCTTTGTGTTGTTATAGGAATCATCTGGCTTACTGAGATACCGATAACGGGTGCGTATCCAATAATGGATAGTGTAAATAAGCTGTTTGGAATAGGGAGGTTTACAGTACCATGATTGAATCGATAGAAACGATGAGACCAGTATTAGCGCTTTGTTGTCCAATAATTGGTGCTATTTTTATACTGATATTCAGAAACCATCCGAATCTACGAGAGAGTTCGACGTTAGTGGCGAGCGTCGCGCAGTTTCTGGTGGTTCTTTCCATGTTGCTGATCGTTAAGGATTTAGATGGCGGTGTGCTCTACTGTTCTATCTTTAATATGCTGCCCAACGTGGATTTAGCGTTCAAGATAGATGCGTTCGGGCTTCTCTTCGCTATCACGTCAGCCTCGCTCTGGATTCTTGTGTCGTCATATTCCATAGGCTATATGCGGTCTCTGCATGAGCATGCCCAAACGCGCTACTATTTTTTCTTCGCATTTGCCATTCTCGGTGCAGAGGGCGTGGCAATGTCGGCGAACCTCTTCACGATGTTCGTATTTTACGAGATCTTGACGGTCTCAACCTATCCGTTGGTGGCGCATGACCAGACGGAGGAGGCACTGTTCGCAGGTCGTAAATATCTCGCGTATTTGATTACCTCTGGTGTTTTCTTCCTGGCTGCGATTCTGCTCACGTACGCTTTCGTTGGTACGACAGACTTTACGAACGGTGGCATTCTCACTGCGGATGCAGCGTCACGATCAGCACTGATTGTTTTGTTCTTTTTCTTCATGCTGGGGTTCTTGAAGGCAGCGTGGATGCCGTTTCACTCCTGGCTGCCAACTGCAATGGCCGCACCAACACCGGTGAGTGCACTGTTGCATGCGGTCGCAGTGGTAAAGGCAGGCGTGTTTGGCATTGTCAGGATCGTCTGTTATATTTACGGTGTCGATTTGATGAGCGAGCTCGGTCTAGGAATAGCACTTGCTACGATAGCAGGATTTACGATGATTACCGCCTCTCTCTTCGCTATCGCTCAGGACAACCTGAAGCGGAGACTTGCGTACTCCACGATAAGCCAACTCTCGTATATCCTCTTCGGCGTGTCGCTACTGAGCCCGATGGGCATAACCGGAGCGATGCTCCACATCCCCTTCCACGGCTTCATGAAGATAACGCTCTTTCTCTGCGCGGGGTCCATCATGGTAGCATCAGGAAAGAAGAATATCAGTGAGATGGCGGGTCTCGGGCGGGTTATGCCTTTCACCTTTTTTGCTTTTACCATCGGCGCACTCGGTATGTGCGGGGCGCCACCAGCGTGTGGTTTTGTGAGCAAATGGTACCTGTGCCTGGGAACGCTGCAAGCGGACAAGTTAGTGTTACTTGCGGTCCTCTTGATCAGTTCACTCTTGGATGTCGTTTATTTCTTCCCGATCATCTATACCGCGTTCTTTAAGAAGCCAAACGATGTGACTGTGAGGTTGTCAGAGTGGAAGCCGAAGATAAAAGAGTCGTCTCCGTTCATGGTCGTCCCCTTGGTCATAACGGCGCTCTTCTCCATGATCTTCTGTATACCCAATCCAATTTCAAACGTAATCATAACGCTGGCGAAGATAGCAGTGGCCAGTTTAGGAGCGGTGTGAAGCGATGAAAATCGAGAGAAGTACGCTATTAAAATTGTATTACGTGTGTCTCATAGTGATTGTAATCGCGGGGTTAGCGGTGCATTTCATGGAAGCTGCTGAACCAGAAGGAGCAGCCGTGGCTAACGGTCATGGCGAAGTTGTTGAAGAAGCAGCCACGCATAACGGTGGTCATGGCGAAGCGGCTGAAGAGGGTGGCGAAGAAGTTGGCCATTTCTGGTGGTTGGACATTCCACTATTTGCTGCAGGCTTTGCATTCGTTAGTGGCGTTATACTCTTGGCGTTCTCTAAACTCGGCGTTTATCCGTTGCTCAAACGCGATGAGGATTATTATGAGCAGCATAGCTTTGGGAAGGCAGAAGAAGAGGAAGGAGGTGAGCAGTGATGCCGGCAACGTGGATACATCCGGGATTCATATACATCTTTGGTGCGCTCCTGATTCCCCTTCTGAAGGGTAAAGCACGGCAAGCGTACATCATCCTTTTACCGATACTGGCGCTGACAGATATCCTTTTGATGGCATTGGGGGTCTTCGGCGAGCTTCCACTTGAAACCTGGGAGATCCCCTTTTTGAAATATACGCTGATGCTCGGTCATGTGGATAATTTGAGCGTGTTCTTCGCGTTCCTCTTTATCATTGTCTCCTTGGCTATGTTCGTCTATGCGGTGCATGTGCAGGAGGAGTGGCAGCACGTAGCGGCATTCCTGTACATTGGAAGTACGCTCGGCGTGGTCTTTGCGGGCGATCTGTTTACATTGCTCTTCTTCTGGGAAGTGATGGCGTGGGCGTCCTTATTCTTAATATGGTATCGAAAGACGGAGGCATCACGGGGTGCAGGATTCCGATATATAATGGTGCACTCGTTCGGCGGTATCTGTCTGTTTGCCGGCGTGGTCTTACAGTTGCAGGCCACCGGCGGCAATATAGCGTGGGGCTTTAGCTCCTTGGTGAATCCCGTTACGGGTGGCTTGGATCTTGCGGGTACGATGATTCTCATTGCATTTATGATAAATGGCGCGGTGCCGCCGTTGCACGCATGGCTCTCAGATGCGTACCCGGAAGCGACGGTCACGGGCACGGTCTTCTTAAACGCGTTCACCACGAAGAGCGCGATCTACGTGCTGCTTAGAGCGTTCACGGGCTACGAGGCGCTCATGTGGTTAGGCGCGATCATGGCGGTCTACGGGATCATCTATGCGTTAATTGTCAATGATATCAGACGAGTCCTCGCCTACCATATCATCTCTCAAGGGGGATATATGGTGGCAGGAATAGGAATAGGAACAGGACTCGCCGTCGGCGGTGCGATTGCACATGCGTTATGTTATACGATGTGTAAGACGCTCCTGTTCATGGCTGCGGGTGCGGTGCTTGCGGCAACGGGCACCGCGAAAATGTCTGATCTGGGCGGGCTGTATAAATACATGCCCAAGACCTTCTGGATGTGGATGATCGGTGCAGCATCCATCTCGGGCTTTCCACTCTTCGCCGTCTTCGTCAGTAAGCCGTTGGTGATTGAATCGGCGGTCTTTGCAGGCCAGCCGTGGCCGTGGCTCTTGCTTGAAATTGCATCGGCCGGTACGTTCCTCTGCCTTGCGGTAAAGATCCCATATCTTACGTGGCATGAACGCGAGAAGCCAGCGAATATAGTGGCGCATGACCCGCCGTTGAATATGATGATTGGCATGGGAATCTTAGCAGTACTCTGTATCGGCGTCGCGGTCTATCCGTATGCGATGTATAACATGATAACACCGGCGGTAGAGGAATTAGCGTCAGAGGTGGGGTCGTTTGAGCATTACATCGCGCATCCGTACGCACCGAAAATCGTCGTTGAGTTGACTATGTTCTTCTTGTTTGCATTTCCGGCATTCTGGTGGGTGTTAAAGAAACCGTTCACGCATCGAGAGCCAAAGATTGCGCTTGACCTCGATTGGCTCTACAGGATCTCCGGGAAGTGGTTCATCTGGTTCTGTGAGAAGCCCTTGATGGCGTTTGCCACGTTCATTGACCGTAATGTACTGAAGCTAGCAGCTTTCTTCGTCTGGATCAGTAAGAATCCGGCGGAAGCGTTGAGGATAAAGGGAGAGGAGACGAGGCTGAGGATGCAGAGACTAATGTCCACTTCAGAAAGGACAAAGGGATACGAAAGTGGTTTAGAGGGTGCGAGGACGAGATTCCCCGGGGAGCTCCCAAAATTCGGTTTGGGCACCTCTCTGCTTCTGATACTTCTATTCCTCGTCGTTTATCTATTATTATACGTGACGGGTATGTAGTAAAATATACTAAAAGCTATTCAAAGCGAGGGAACAGCACGATGACGGACAGGATCTGTAGGAAAAGACGGAAAACGAATAGGGAACAAATCAGGGAGCGAGCGTTAGGAAACAGAACTGTCTGTCCGCGAAATATCGAAATGTTTATAAGCCATAAGTTAACGTACTGTATATAGAGGAGTCAAAAAGAGATAAAAAGAGGTGGAAAGAGGGCAATGGGAGGCAAATTTCTAAGTGCAGTGAAATGTTTTTTTAAATGCCCCGCGTGCACCATGAGTGCCATGCTGAATCCCGAGGCTTTCTTAGATCCCGGATTAGTGGACTCACTTAAGGAACGCTGTCCCGATGTAGATATAGAGAGTTTAGGCTTTTATGCCGGGTTCTTCCTTGCGCTTCTATTCGTTATATTCTGCGCGATAGCGTATGTATTCTTTAACGTGCTCAGATTCGTTCTCGTGCACAGGGAAATGATGCTTGCTCTCACCCCGTGATTGTCGGCGGAAAAAAATAGAAAAGCTTTTAATATAGAACGTGTTATGCAGAATTATGAATAGCAGAGTACCACCTGAATTGAGTGAAGCGCTATCGGCAGGAACGGGCTTTTCGCTGCTGATAAAGGGAGAACCAGGAACAGGGAAGACGATGCTCGCTTTTGAGATACTCGATGAGTTCGGGAGCGACAATGCAGTCTATCTTTCAACGCGTGTCTCACTCCCCGCTCTTCGCGAGCAATTCCCGTGGCTGAAAGAACGTACCGGCTTTAGTGTGATAGATGCAACTAAATTGTATATTTCATCAAAAGCGTTTCCACGACCCCGCTCTTTCTCTGATCTTCTCCACGCGAAAGTGGAAGAGGCGGGAAAACCTGCGACACTCGTCATTGATAGCTGGGAGGCGATATTGACGGGGGGAAAGGATGAGAAGAGGGAAGTGCTGGAAGCTGCAATAACGGACTTGGTACGGTATTACGCCACGGAATATAAAATGAATTTGATACTCATCTCAGAAACAACGGAAACAACTCCGCTCGATTATATCGTTGATGGCATAATAGAGAATAACCGCATATCCGTAGATTACCGTAGGGCGAGGGAAGTGTTGTTAAAGAAGCTTCGAGGCGTCCGAATAAACCAGCCTAAATACGGGTTTACCCTGGATGGTGGCCGATTCCGCTCTTTTGGTCCGTTCGAGCGGAGGAAGATAGAGAAGCCGAGGAAAGTCGATATTGTACCAAATACGGCTACACACATCTCGACGGGCTGTGTGGAGATAGATAAAATCTTAGGTGGCGGATTAAGCAAGGGAAGCACGGCTATGGTAGAATACGGCGATGATTTATCCCTCTTAGGCTATCAATCTATCGTCGCGCACATGATCGTAAACAGTATACAGCAAGGGATTCATTGCGTGAAGATCCCGAGTAGCGGGTGGGATGAGCGGCGGTTAAGGCGTGGTATAGTACCCTTCGTGAAGGAAGAGGATTATCGCAAGTATTTCACGGTCTATGAGATAAGGCGGGAAGAGCGAGAAACGAGAGAGAACGTGAAGGTCTTGCCAGGTGTGGTATTGTCAGAAGAGTTCCCGGTATTCAGAGATTACATCTCTAGTTTAGAACCCCCCGTCATGGTTATTATTGGAACGGATTGGTTAGAGTATCAATATCGGTTGAAAGCGCTGGGCAACCTTGAGGAAGCGTTAGAGATTTTCGCCTATTGGATAATGGAATTGAGGGAGGCGGGAAATGTAGCGGTATTTGCAATGCCGTCGGGAGGTGTATTGGGCGAAGGGCTGGGTCATATGGTGACCAATCGCTTTGAGTTGAATGTGCTCAATAGGAGTGTGGTCCTGTATTGCAACCGGCCGGACACCAAATTACACTGCCTGGAGAATGTCATCACCGAGGACGCCCTTAAGTTACAGCTCACGCCGTTTGTCTGAATGGAGACTCTGCACGGAGTTTTGTATTGGTGTATAAAAGAACATAAGCAAGCAGTGCGTAGCGTACGTACTGAGGTATGTTCAGGGAGCAAATAAGAGATATACCTACCCTTTCATAGAGCTTAGGATGGCGCTATCATTCCAGAGATTTGATAGTGCTTCCGGAATAAGGGAAGGTTGGTATTGCCCGGACACCAAATTACATTGCTTGGAGAACGTCATCACCGAGGACACTCTTACGTTGCAGCTCACGCCGTTCGTCTGAAACTCTTTTTTATTTATGTACTGACCGCCTTCGACGCTTCCGAGGATAGCAGACTGTACTCTTCATGCGCCCGCCGTAGAAACTTCGAGAGCACTATTGAGGCACAGTAAAACATCACGAGCGCAAAGAAGCTTATGTCTCTGAAGAGGTAATCCAGTGGCATAAAAGCTTCCGTCACACCGCCTGCGCCTGTTATAGAAAGCCATCGCATCCAATAGTACACGAGCACATAAATATTAACCGCGAGTACACCAAGCGCGATGGCCTGATACACCTTAACCAAATCAGGCCAGTCTCGCTGCTTGCTGGAGAGAGAATAGATGTACCCGAAAAAGAGCCAGCCCACTAATATAAGAGCAATACCTGAAACCATACTTTCTCCCAGAGTTATGGTGTAATCGAGGCTTATGACTATTCGCCATAAAAACGTCAGACCAATAATCACCAATAACGTTCGCTCATCGGTGAGCAAAGCGCCGAATATTTCTTTCACGCCCATTTCTTTCAGCTTCTTCACCCGCGGGTATAAAAAGGGGTTTATGATATGCAGAACCGCTTTATCTTTTGACTGCGATATATAGGCCTCGTACATCTTTTTGGGATAGTTCGCAGACCACATTACCGCGCAATAAAATGCCACCAGTGCGAGAAATCGCACATCGCGGAAGATGAAATCCATCGGCGGGTAAGCTTCTACGGTCAGTAACTCATACCATCTCATCCCGTAGTAAATGAGCGCATAAATGTTTATGATGAGCAGACTAACGGCAAACCCTTGATAAATATAATTTGAAATTAACCAGCCTTTCAGCTCCTTGGACATGCGATACATGTAAGCGAAGAGAACCCAGCCTAATAGGATAAGAGCAAGACCAGAGCACAGACTTTCCCACAAGGCAATCTTGCCATCAAGACTTATCACCGCCCGCCATACAATCGCTACAATGAGTATCGCGATCGCTGTCCGCCCACCTATTATCCCATCCGCACCTGATTCTTTTGTGCCCATTTTTACCTGAGAACTCCCTCCTCTTCTCAATAGTTCTGCTTTATACCCGATACAAGATGTTTGTAGGATAAGGGTATATAAATATATTTCGATTTTCGTCAGGGAAAAACCGAAAGTTTTAAATATGTGCCTCAAGTTTCATATAAAACAATCGTGTCACAGATGTCCCGTAGGGGAGAGAGGAGCTAAAAGCGGATGCTAATAGTCGAACAGTTTCCTGTACTCGTCGTTGTTATATCGCTGCTTTCTGCATTCACTATTTTGGTCGCCGGCTGGCTAAACAAGAAATTCTGCTGGTTCATTTCGCTTGCAACCATCTTCATTCAACTGCTCATGGCGGTAACCATCTTAAATCACGTCCTTACGGTGGGAATCATACATTATTGGCTTGGCGGGTGGATGCCGCCCTGGGGCATAGAATACGTCGTAGATGCGTTGAATGCGTATGTATTGGTTATACTTCTCTTTTTAGCACTGCTCTGCGTAATCTATTCGAAGCGGAACATCGAGCATGAAATGCCTCAAAAAATCGTTCCTTATTATGTCGTTTATCAACTCCTCGTCACCGGGCTGTGTGGTGTAACCGTGACCGGCGATATATTCAACATGTATGTCTTTGTCGAGATATTTTCCTTAGCTGCGTATGCCTTAATAGCGTCACGGGGTGAAATAGCGCTGAAGGCGAGCTTCACGTACCTCGTTATGGGTTCTATCGGTGCGTGCTTCGTATTGCTGGGGATAGGGTTCTTGTATTCGGTAACGGGTACGCTGAATATGCGCGATCTCTCGCTTTTATTGCCGCCGTTATACGGGAGTAGAGTAGTGCAAGCGGCTTTTGTCTTCTTCATCGTTGGCTTGGGCATAAAAATGGCGCTCTTCCCGCTTCATACGTGGTTGCCCGACGCGCATTCATTTGCACCTGCGGAGATCAGCGCGATGCTTTCAGGCATTATCATCGAAGTGTCCACGTACGCGTTTATACGAGTCAGTTTCTCGGTCTTCACGTTGGATTTCATTAGGGTGTATATGCCTATCACCACTTTGCTTACCTGGATAGCAGCAATAGCGATGATTTATGGTTCTGTCCTTGCGATCGCGCAGTATAACCTGAAACGGATGCTTGCGTATTCGAGTATAGCGAATATGGGCTACATTATGCTCGGTGTGGGACTTTGCACATCTACGAGTTTAGGACTGACGCCAGCAATGATGCATATACTGAACCATGCATTGATGAAAGCCTGCATGTTCTTAGCAGCGGGCGCGTTTATTTACAAGTTTGATCTGTGGGAGATAACGGATTTCAGAGGTTTGGGGCGGAAGATGCCGTATACGAGCATTGCCTTCATTTTAGCTGCACTTGCGATGATCGGCATGCCGCCCAGCGTGGGATTCGTGACAAAGGTATATTTAGCAATCGCCTGCCTGGAAGCCGGTCAATTTCCATTCATCGCGCTGATATTCTTCAGCACGCTTCTTATGGTCTTCTATTTCTGGCGGGTGATCGAGTACATGTACATCCGGGTAGGAGACGAGGGAGAACGAGAAGTAGAGGTCGATGAGATCCCGATGAGCATGCTCATCCCGGTATTGGTCTTCGCGATTCTCTGTTTCGTCATAGGGATTGTCTGGCTTCTCGGGATACCGTTCCCCTTGATGGACGCGATTAATTCAACATTGGGACTGGGGGTGCTGCCATGAACTCTGTTATATTTGCCTGGCTCTGCTGGATTTTCCCCTTGGTTGGGGTGCCCTTGGCGCCGGTTCTGGCAAAGATCCATCCGAAGCTGAGAGACTATGGTGCGATTACACTCTCGTTCCTCGCCGCGCTCTCCGCCGTGATGCTCATACCGTATTTATTCCGTCTGGAGGAGCTGCCCATTGATAGCTCCGTTACCTGGCTCACCGTCCCGATCGAGTTGAAATTCGGCGTGCTTGTGGATCCCGTGAGCATACTCATGGCGAATGTCGTTGCCGTTATCAGCTTCTTCATCATGGTCTATTCCTACGGATACATGAAGGGCAATCCTTCTTTGACTCGGTGGTGGGTCTTCATGAACTTCTTCATTGGCGGCATGCTCCTCTTGGTTATTTCCAATAACCTGTTATTCCTCTTCTTTGGCTGGAAGATTGTGGGTCTCTGTAGCTGGGGGTTGATAGGGTTCTACTATCTGGATGAGAAGAAATACTGGATCGGGGGGCCACCACCTACGCGATACATCACTCCGTCTCATGCAGGTTTGAAGGCGATGGTGGTGACCTCGGCAGGGGATCTGCTCTTATTAGGAGGGATCCTGATAATCTATGCGCATGCTCACACCCTAAATATATCGACTCTTTACGAGACTGCATCGATTTGGATACCGGAAATGGCCAAATCGCCCGGATTAATCTCTCTCACTGTTGTACTCCTTCTTGCAGGGCCCGTCGGGAAGTCCGCTCAGTTCCCACTGCATGAATGGCTGCCGGAAGCTATGGCTGGTCCCGGGCCCGTTTCAGCCCTGATCCACGCAGCGACCATGGTTAAGAGCGGCGTTTACCTCGTCGCTCGGCTCATACCCATCTTCTACTTTGGCTATTGGGTGGCGGGAGTCGGTGAGGCGCTAACGTTCTTCATTTTAGTCGCGTGGATCGGCGCAATCACCGCTTTCGTCGCTGCTACCCAGGGTATGACCGCGGTGGAGCTGAAGAAGGCGCTGGCATTTTCCACTGTCAGCCAGATCGGCTACATGATGCTTGCCTTAGGCGTGGCGGGCTTAACGCCCGCAGGCTTGATGGGCGGCTTCACTTCGGGATTGTCTCACCTATTAAGCCATGCGATGTTCAAGGCGGCTCTCTTTCTCTGTGCCGGCTCGGTCATTCACACTGCTGGCTCTATCTACATGACCGACATGGGCTCACTGAGAAAGTATATGCCCTATACCTGGCTGTTCATGTTCATTGCGTCGCTATCGCTGATGGGTGTTCCGCCACTACCAGGCTTTTGGAGTAAAGATGCTATTCTCGCGTCTGTCTGGGCATCCCATAATTACGGCTTGTTCCTGCTCGCGTTGGTTACTGTCGCGATAACTGCTTTCTATACCGTTCGTTTCGTGGGTTTGACGTTTTACGGAAAGAAGAGCGATAATGTCGAGACGCGAGAGAAAAAGGGGGCGCATCTTGGCGAACCGCACATTACCATGGTGTTTGCCTGTGGCATCTTAGCCGTGCTGATCGTTCTCCTCGGGCTCTCATTTACACCGGTAGAACATTTACTGGAAGGCGGATTCGAATATAGCCTGGTTGAACAGCTTCATCTGCCCGTGGGGCATCAAGAAGGGCATTCTCTTGTACCTCCTGTTCTATCGCTCGTTTTCATAGCTCTTGGTGCCGTTCCCGCGTATGCCCTTTACATGTCAGGTAAATATAATCCGTATGGCACGTTGGAGACGCTCTTCGAGAAGCATCCCTCCATGAAGATGCTCCATACGTTCTTCTGGAACCGGTGGTACATAGACAGCACCTATTACAAGGTCTTCGTAGACGGAACGAACAAGCTGCTTCCTATCGTGGTCAATCGTATTGAGAATCCGCTGGATAACGCGTTTCACGTAAAAATTCCCGCGTTCTTCAACTTCATGGCGGTTCGTGTGGTTAAGCCGTTCGAGGAACGACTGGATAAAGTGTTCCATAGGATAATTCCCTCTATTCCCGGACGACTCTTTAATCTGGTGAAGTACCTCCAGACTGAGACCGGCGTTATAGGATTCAATTTGATATACGTACTGCTGTTCTACCTCATTGTCCTCATTCTAATCCTATGGGTGGTGACCTAAATGATACCGTATATCCTTCTCCAAATACTCATACTACCGGTCATAGCCTCCCTAGTTATACTTTTAACCCGGTACCACCTCGGCAGAAAAGCAGGCTGGATTGCAGCCATCACCCTCATTTACACCACGGCCCTTCTGTGCATCGTGGGCCTCAGGGTTTCTCAGGGAGAACTAATTGTTGAGGAATACCCCTTTGGGCCGATAGTGAATTTCAATCTTTACGCCGACGGCTTGAGCGTACCGGTGGCATTGATAATGAATCTGTGCTGTATCGTTCTGGCATTCTATTCGATACACTATGTCGATCACCGAATAGAGGCTATATATGGTGAAGTGGACGAACGGACATGGCTGATGTATTATACGCGGTTCTTCTTTTTGTTTCCCTTCTTTGCCACGGGCTTCATGGGTATTGCCTTTTCGACGAACCTGCTCTCAATGTACTTCTTCATGGAGCTGCTGACCATCATTCCGCTTTATTTCATAATGGCGCAATTCGGCTATTCCGATTTTATAGAGCGATATAAAGTTGCTCTCATGTGCCTGTTCTGGGGAATTGTCGGGGCGACCCTCTTCCTGTTTGGCATTCTTCTGGCATATACTCGGACCGGCAGCTTGGAAATCGCTGATTTACAGCTTCTTTCCGGGGATCCCGTTGCTACCTGGGTTATCTTACTTATGCTACTAGGCTTGTTCACCAAACTGGCGGTCTTTCCATTCCATGTCTGGATGCCCTGGGTTCATGCGGAGCATCCCACGTGCATTGCGGGCTTGCTCGCAGTGTATGCGAATATAGCAGCTTACGTGGTGGTGAGGGTTCTCATCCTACAGCTCTATAGCGATATGAAAGTTTTCGGCATACCGATGATGGCGCTGGCTCTTATAACTATGGTTTATGGCTCCCTACTCACGCTGGCGCAAACAGACGTGAAGCGATTTGCAGCGTGCTCAACGATAAGCCAGATCTCATATTCTGTCCTCGGGCTCGGAGCTCTGACCGTTATCGGTATAGAAGGTGGGATCTTCTACTTCCTGAGCCACATCATGGGAAAGGCCCTCCTCTTCTCGACCGCGGGCATCCTGGTGTATACAACAGGGATCAGGGACACGACCAAGATGGGCGGGTTGGTGGCGAAGATGCCGATAACCACAGCGCTCTGGTTCTTAGGCGCGGCGATACTCTCGGCATTACCGCCACTCAGTGGTTTTACAGCGGAATGGATACTGTTTACCGGTGTCTTCACGTTTGGCATACCAGCCTTCCCGGTCGGGCGTGCAGTCGCGATTATGAGCCTCTTCGCAGTACTCTTAACCGCGGTCTACACCTTCACGATGGGTAGGCGAATCTTCTTCGGGCCCATAGACTCGACATTAGCAAATGATACGAAGATCAGAGACCCGCCATTGACGATGAGCATTCCTCTGCTCCTGCTGGCCGTGGTATCGTTCTTCCTGGCCGTGTATCCTAAGCTCATTATCAATCTCTTCCATTCGGTGATTGGGCCGGCGATAGGAGGTGTAATCTAATAAAATGGCAGTACCACAGATACCGTATACGCTCCTGCAGACCTTGCTCGTGCCCGCACTAGCCTCGTTCATCATCTTCTTCACGGGGCGGAAGATCGGACGAAAAGCGGCACTGATCGCGAATGCCGCGCTGCTCTACACGACTGCGCTGCTCTTCATAGCGGCCGTCAGAGTCTCTCAGGGCGAGATAATCGTGGAGGAATACGCATGGGTGCCCGAGGTTATGCTGGCGGGGACAGATTTGCGGGTGCCATTTGGTCTCCTGGCTGACGGGTTGAGCATACCGGTCGCGTTGATAATAAGTATAATCACCACCGCGCTTTCCTTTTACTCGCTGCACTATGTAGAGCACCGGGCAGAGGTACTGTATGGCGACGGGGGAAAAGAGGTAGAACTCCGGTATTACAACCGGTTCTTCTGGCTATTCCTCCTCTTTCCGATCGGGTTCATGGGTATCTGCTTCTCGACAAACCTCATACTCATCTATCTCTTTATAGAATTGCTCGTTGTGCCTCTGTACTTCATTATGGGCTTCCTTGGTTATATCGAGCGCTTTAGAGTTGCCATGATGTGCTTCCTATGGGGCGTTGTTGGAGGACTGTTCATCCTATTTGGCTCTCTTCTGGTGTATACCCAGATAGGCACCTTTGACGTCTCGCAGTTAGGTCTTCTCGAGGGGAATCCATTCGTCCGCTGGATTGCATTACTGATCATACTCGGTGCATTTACGAAGATGGCGATCTTTCCGCTTCACGTTTGGATGCCTTCGGTTCATGCAGAGCACCCCACATGCATAGCGGGCTTGCTTGCCATTTATGCGAATATCGGAGCCTATGTACTTGTTAGGGTACTCATCTTACCGCTCCATAACGATCCGAACTTCCTCTGGTTCGGCATACCGGTTATGTTGGGTGCGCTCCTGACCATGGTCTACGGCTCCCTGCTCACACTGGCGCAAACGGACGTGAAGCGATTCGCAGCGTGCTCAACGATCAGTCAGATCTCGTACTCGGTCCTCGGGCTGTTTGCCTTCACCGTTTATAGTGTGGAAGGCGGCATGTTCTATTTCATGAGCCACATTCTGGGCAAGGCAATCCTCTTTTCAACCGCGGGTATACTCGTGTACGTGACGGGAATCAGGGATATGAACAAGATGGGCGGCCTGGCATCGAAGATGCCGATAACCGCGCTGCTCTGGGTATGTGGCGCCTTGATCCTCTCCGCGCTGCCGCCGTTGAGCGGGTTCGCAGCGGAATGGGTGCTCTTCACCGGTATCTTCACGTTCGGGGTAGCAAACATGCCCGTGGGATTGGCCATAGCCATTCTGGGTATTACCGCAGTGCTCTTGACGATTGTCTATACCTTTGCAGCGGCGAAGAAGATCTTCTTCGGGCCCATAAATCCAGAGTTAGCAGATGACCCCAAGATCCAGGATCCGCCCTTAACGATGAGCGTGCCGCTGCTCATCCTGGCGACTATCTCGATCTTCCTGGGCTTGTATCCAAGATTCATCCTGGAGCTGCTCCATTCGGTAATCGGGGTGATCGGGGTCATATAGGTGGGTAGCTAGGTTTACGGATATCGTGAAAAAACTCATTGTGAAACTGTTTCGGATGTTTTGGTACTGTATACGGACGAAATCAGGAATAATCAAAATCGCTGACTCAGGTTTTCACGAGCTTGTTCAACAGTATCTCTGAAGCGCGATATAATCTCTTTCCATTTTTGCACATCTTTTTTTAAAAACCACTTCTCCACACCGTTCGGTTTATAGCTCCAGCTGTTTAGCATCTCGTTCACGGCCAAACAGGAATCTAATACAGATTCAGCACTTTTGAAGAATCTTTGCACCTCATCTATGTACCGATTTGTCACAAGTAATTCAATAGCCGAGAATCTAAAACGCTTGGTGACGTAGCGCCTCTTTTCTGGATTTTTTTGATTCGCTTTTGCACGTTTGATAACATCATCAAAAACTTCTATATTCCAATCGCATTCTGCCAGCACCGCGTCGAGCCTGCGGATCGCCTCATCTCGGCTAAAGATCTCAAACAATGTCCCTCGCCCCGACATCGTCTCAAGAACTTGGCTATCAGGTCTTTCAGGGTTTGATAAACAATCTGCAAGAGCTTCCTTGAAATCTCTACGAAAATCTTCATTCTTCAAACGGTCATTTGAGTAGAATAAGGTGCCTTTGCCACCCACATCAAAAGGAAGTTTTGTACCCTCCTCGGCAATCATAACGGTACCGTGTTTAAAACTCTGACGGACTCCGAGTTCCCAGAAAACATTTGGATTCTGATCTGTTATATCTGCCACCACCACTGGAGAAGTAACAAGGGCCGTAATAATTTCGCTCAGAACACCTCCACGAAGCGGCTTTGAACGACGAGCTTCAAGGCTTGAATTTTCCTCAATCAGGGGCTTCAAGAAATCTTTGAAATGCCTCGTCCAGTAAGCTTTAGTATGCTTAGTGGTGGTCTTGCTAATCGGCATGATAACAAAACAAATTTCCTTGTCTTCTGACATGTAAGTCTCCCCTCACTTGTTACCAAGGCGCAGAAAAACATATAAAACTTCCGTTTTTGGTTGATTCGCACCTTGAAGCTATGATTATCGTTTAAAGCAAAGAGGTTTTTGAGTATCCTGTAAGTGACTTGGGATTTTTGAGTTAACCTTATATCGCTTTACCGCTTCTTCCATAGCCGATTCTGGGTTTGGGTTGGGCGTTTCTTCGAGCGGGATTAACGAATACAAAATCCGAATGAAGTCTCACGTACATAAATCTTTGAAAAAATAAAAGAGAAAGCTATAGGAACGCTATAGCTTTGTGTTAGAAATGGTTATATGAGAAGCGTAATGAACCTTCACTCCGCAACTACATCTGCAAATCCAACTCTTCTCGATACCTTATTTACCCGTATTTTCACACTATCCTCTTTCTTCGTGTTGGGTACAAAAACAACAAATCCCTCAACTCGAGCTATTCCATCGCCTTCTCTACCTACTTCCTCTATCTTTACGTCGTAGGTCTTACCAACCTCTATAGGGGAATCAAATCCCCTTCTTTCTCCACTATATTCCATACTTTTCCAAACCTCTTTTTCGTTTTTATTTAGTTCGTGATACAAAAGAAAAAAATCGCTTTCTTTATGAAAAAAAGGCGCTTATTCCTTGTCACCACTCACTAATTACTATAGCCTTTCCTTATATATAAAGTCACAACGCAAAAGCTGAAAACAGGCACTCATTTTTACCCGGGTCAAATCTTCCCCCGCCTGTTCTTCCTCCCACCGCCTTAACTCCTTTTATCCTCAGACAAAGGGCAGGTTCACGTGGTGCTGACAGGCATGGAAACATAACACTTTTGACCCTCTTGCAGACCTCGCTATTTCCTGTCGACTATAAAAATATATTATTATA